>NZ_CP041767.1:4212500-4512500 GCF_022026395.1 Brevibacillus brevis
ACACTGTGCAGCAGTCTTCATACGGCAAAATCGAAAGCTCGTACGTATCGATTTGGCGAGAAATATCCACGATGTCTACCTTGTCCATGGCGACGAGCGGTCGCAGGATTGGAATTGAAATCACCTTGTTGATCGTGTCCATGCTTTCCAAAGTTTGCGATGCGACTTGACCGAGGCTTTCTCCTGTTGCGAGTGCCTTGGCATTGGTATTTTCCGCAACACGCTCCGAAATGCGCATCATGAAGCGACGCATGATGGTGATCAAATAGTCTTCTGGACATTTTTCACGAATGGCGGTCTGAATCTCGGTAAACGGTACGACGTGGAGACGAACAGTTCCTCCCCATTTCGTCAGCTTATGAGCCAAATCACGTACTTTTTGCAAAGCGCGCTCGCTCGTAAACGGATAGCTGTGGAAGTGGATCGCTTCAAGCGTCACACCACGCTTCAGCATCATCCAACCTGCTACGGGACTGTCGATACCCCCAGATAGAAGCAGCAGTACTTTTCCGCTCACCCCAACTGGCAAGCCACCAGGTCCCTGGATGGTTTCACAGCTAAGGTAAGTACCCTCTGTGCGAATTTCTACATTCACGATGGTGTCCGGCTCATGCAAGTCTACACTGATAGCTGGCAGTGCGCGCAGGATATGCGTTGCTACCATTCGATTGACTTCCATAGAAGGAATCGGATAGCGTTTATCAGCCCGGCGGGAAACCACGCGGAACGTACGCGGCTGTGGATTTAATTGACGGACCATCTCCAGTGCTTTTTCCTTGATTGTTTCAATATCAGGATCTACCTGGATCGTCGGACTAAAGGAAGAAATACCAAAAACGCGCTTCAAACGCTCCATAACCGCATAGGCGTCCTCGCCATGCAGCTCCACATACATCCGGCCGTAATTGCGTCGAACTTTTACTTTAAAAAACGAGCGCAGTACGTTTCTCACACTCTTTACAAGGGCTTCTTCGAATTGATCCCGGTTTTTCCCTTTAAGCGCCAACTCACCATAACGAATTAAAATAACATCGTAGTTCATGTTTATCTCCTTTTAGTTGTCCACACTATTTTCTATGAGCGGGGGCAGGTTGTTGTTTGATATAAGTACGAAGCACACTGACGCATTCCTCTAGTGCCTTCAAAAACTGCTGAATGTCCTCCGCTGTATTTTCTCGGCCCAGACTAATCCTCAGAGACGACAGCGCGCAATCCCGCTCGATGCCAATCGCAGTCAGAACTCTGCTCGGCTCATTGACTTTGGATGAGCACGCCGACTTGGTGGATATCAGAAAGCCTTTTTCCTCCAAAGCATGCAACAGGACTTCCGCTTTTACTCCTGGTACTGACAAATTCATAATATGGGGAGCCGTATTCGCTTCCGGGGTATTCACAATGCAACCTTCAATCGTTGCAATCCCTTCACGAAGCTGTTGATTCAATTTTTGCAGCCTGATCATTTCGACGCTACCCAGTTCTTCTAAAATCCGGATTGCTTTTGCCATACCGGCGATGGCCGGGAGGTTTTCCGTTCCTGAGCGAACACCACCTTCTTGACCGCCACCCATCATCAATGGGTGAATGATCAAGCCTTCTCGTTTATACAAAATGCCGACTCCTCTAGGACCGTAAAACTTGTGCGCAGAGACACTCAACAGATCAATCCCTGAATCCTTGATGCGCAAAGGAACTTTCCCAATTCCTTGGACAGCATCGACGTGAAACAGGACTTTCGGGAATTGCTTCAACCATTGTCCGATTTCCAAGATCGGTTGAATGGTTCCCAACTCGTTGTTCACATGCATGACCGAAACGAGAATCGTATCCGGACGCATTGCCTTTTGAACAGCTTCTACCGACACGCGACCTTCACGATCTACCGGCAAATACGTCACAGCAAATCCCAGACCTTCCAACTGCTTGCAAACATCATAAACAGCCGGATGCTCTACCTGCGTCGTAATAATATGTTTCCCTCTGTTTTGATATTGAAAGGCTACGCCCTTGATCGCCGTATTATTGCTCTCCGTACCACCTGAAGTAAAAATAACTTCACTTTCTTTACAGCCTAAGTACTGAGCGGCAACCTTTCGCGCCTGCTTCAGTACATTTTCCGCCTCTACGCCTTTTTGATGCAAAGAAGACGGGTTTCCATAGTAGCTTTCCATCGCGCGTCTAACGGTTTCAATCACTTGAGGATGAGGCCGGGTAGTCGCACTGTTGTCCAAGTAAATCACCAGTACACACCTTCCTAAGGGCAAAAGGCCCGAATACTACGCTTCATCATAACATGACTTTTCGTAAAGAACATACAAAGTATTACACTTCCCGGCCTTATTTTTCCCAGAGTGCCTTGCTCTCAAAAGACCAAATCAGACAATCTGAACAACCGTTCACAGACTATTCACGGATAAAGCGCTTACATCCAGATATAGGCTATTTACATTGTTTTGGCCTTTCGTTAGAATAGTCAATAAATTTAGATAAAAAACAACAACAAGGAGAGAACCACCATGACAGCACAAGCTATGCAAGAAGAAATCAAGAAGATGGAAGCCGAATTGAAAAGACTACAAGCAGAACTTACGAAGATGAACAAGAATACCCCTCAATACGACCGCACGGAAGTCGCATACCTAAATGAGGTGTACAACGCGTGACACTTATTCGAATTCGATAGCGTGGTGACGGCATGTAGGATTGGCCGTGACCACGCTATTTTTTGTAAAAAAACCGCTCCTGTCGGTTGCGACGGAACGGTTTTGGATTTGCTGTTATTTTAAAGGGATCTCCCCCAAATACGCACCAGAAAAAACTTCAGTTGCCGGGCCCGTCATATAGACGCGGTTATCCGCTTCCTTCCATTCAATAAAGAGATCGCCTCCTGCCAGGTGGACAGTGACCTTTCTACCTGTCTTCCCGCTCAAGTGGGCAGCTACTGCAGCAGCGCAAGCTCCCGTCCCACAGGCAAGCGTTACACCTGATCCCCTCTCCCATACACGGAAAAGAATTTCCTCGTGATTCAATATTTGGATAAATTCGACGTTGGTTCGCTCTGGAAACCATTCGTGATACTCGATCAATGGTCCGTAGTGACGAACATCTTCTTCCTTCACTTCATCCACGAAAAGGATGGCATGGGGATTGCCCATCGAAACAGCCGTCATCGTAAACGCCGTTCCACCGACCTCGATTACCTCTTCTCGCACTTGCTCCTCAGGAATGCCAGTCATCGGAATTGCTGCTCGCTCAAAATGAGGCTCCCCCATATCGATCGTTACTTGATCGACCTTACCATCTGCTCCTAGCGATACGACAGGAGTGACGGTCCCTCCCAACGTCTCCACGGTAAACGTTGTTTGTTCCGTCAAACCGTGATCGTATACGTACTTGCTTACACAGCGCAAGCCGTTTCCGCAGTTTTTTGCTTCGCTGCCATCATTGTTAAAGACCCGCATGCGAAAATCAGCTCGCTCCGATGGCATAATGAGGATCAGTCCATCGCCCCCAATCCCAAAATTCCGATCACTCACCCTTCTAGCCAATTCGGGTAAATCTACACGCGACAAGTCTTCCTCAAAACAGTTGACGTAAACGTAATCATTCCCCAAGCCATGCAGCTTTGTAAATTTCATCGTCCACTCCTCTTTCTCTTTCGTATGCTGGGTCTGACTCTTATCTATGCCTATTATCTTAACACAACCTAGAGAATCGCGGTCGAATCAAAAGGTGGTATACTACCACTAGCATCGATGATGGAAAGAGGTGGAACAAGCCGTTGGATTACCATATTTTCCGCTATGCACTCGGAACGAAAAATGAAGCTAAGCGTCTCGCTGTGCAAAAAGCAACCGGAACGGAGCCTTTCTGCATATCCGTCCCCTCGGGCGTATCGGCTCAGCCGATGAGTGAAGAAGAGACGATTACAGGAGCGATCAATCGAGCAAAAGCTGCACGTAGTCAAACCCCTGAAGCAGACATTGGGCTAGGCTTGGAAGGCGGACTTATGTACGATGAGCGTTTTACAAAGCAGTGGTATTTGATTTCCATCTGCGCAGCCTGGAATGGAAGTGAGCTATTTATTGGTAAGGGGTTGGCTTTTCCTATCCCGAATCAAGCCGTTCACCGAATCCAGCAGGAGCAAATTGAGCTCAGTACCATCATTGATGAATGGGGGAAAACCGTTGGCAGTAATCATCGTGGCGGCGCCTATTCCCTTTTAACGGATAATCGCGTACGTCGTTCCGATGTGTTTTGTGACGCCGTGATCGCAGCCATTACGCCTTTTGTTTCCTCTTTGTACAAATAGCAGTAGCGCAGCATAAAAACCCTCTCCGGCTTTGAACGAACTGGAGAGGGTTTGCGGTTTGATGCTTTTAGCGAGCCGTATAATACGGGTAGATGACTAATGCGCCCAAAATGGCAACAGCACCTATGATCATCGCCCAAACTCCCAGCGTCTTCGAGTTGCGTCGATACGCCAGATAGCCAAGCACCATACCAATTGGAGCCACCAAGTACGGCATGAGAAACAGGGACAGGATCGATAAGCCCAAGCCAGTCATCCCGATACCGCTGGCCCCTTTTTCCCGGTTATCCTCGTCTGTGTCGATCTCACTGGCAGCACGACTGGTCGGAAACGGCTCGGCGATTTCTGCCGCCGCCTCGATGTCGTCATCTCTGACTTTGGCAACCGGTGAACGGTCTTCTTTTGTCAAAACAACGCCATCCAAGCGCTCCGAAAAGTCCTTTCTCTCCTCATCCAGCTCGCCTGTATAGCGCTCTGTCAAAGAGTGGGGGTCGTAGTGAACCCTGCGCCTAGACCGATTTTCCTCTTCGTCAAAGACGGCCTGTGTCCAAGTATTCGCTGCAAACTCCCTGTCGTGCTGATCAACCGTCTCGGAAAAACCGGTGTCTTCCTTCCGCTTCGCATCATTACGTTCATGTCGATCCAACATAGCATGCTCAGCCCCTTTTTTGGTAAAGGATTAATTAAGTGAAGGAAGTAGCCTTATTGTCTGCCTACGTTGTACAATTTAAACGGGAGGCGAGAGAATGAAACCAGACAAAATCCTAACCATTGGCATTGATATTGACGGTACAGTCACATCACCTAGCAGTATTGTTCCGTTGATGAATGAGAGCTTTGGAAGAGATTTACGATATGAAGATTGTGTAGAGTACAATTTAGCCAACGTGTATCAAATCACGGACGCAGAGTTTGAAATGTGGCTGGATCAAAATGGGGAGCGCCTTTATGATGGTGCGCCTGTTCATGGAATTGCCGATCAGGTTTTGCGCGATTGGTTTTCCTCCCACAAGCTGGTATATATAAGTGCTCGTGAGGATCGTCACCGCGATGTGACCTTACAATGGTTTGCTCGCTACAATATCCCTCATCATGAAGTGGATTTGATTGGGAGCCACGACAAGCTGTCAGCTGCACGCAAGTGGGGTGTGGATCTCTTTTTGGAGGATCGTCTGGAGAACGCTTTGCAATTGTCAGAAGCACTGCAAATTCCGGTGTTCTTGTTTGACACTCCGTATAACCAAGCTTCCCTACCTCCGCTCGTCCATCGAGTCACTTCTTGGGAAGAAGTTGCCCAAAAAGTCAACGAGCTTTTTCCGGCTAAGACAAGCGTATAGGTTGAATAGCAAAAAGACGTATCACCATTAAGGGATACGTCCTTTTTGCGCCGAAGCCGCGTTATTTCTTTTCGGATGTCCTCGGCTTAAACGTCAGACAACAGGTCTCAGACGAAGTGGAAGCCTGATCCTTATGCTGCGTATTTTGACCATACTCACCTGCAAACTCTTCTTTCAAGTTAACAGTTGCGTGTGCGTCAATCTCCACCATGATTTCTTCGGCGCTGCAAAGATTGCCCTTCGCCCAGTACTCACAGTTTGCAACAGAACATTTTACTGCTGGCATGTGCATTCACCCCCTAGAGGCTAGCCTTCACATCAACTTAGGGGCTTATACTTTGCCATTTACAATGGAAACAAACTCTACAAGGAAAGAAGAGAATGACATGTCGACTGCCCGTATTGTCGTCATCACCGGAGCTTCTGGTGGCCTTGGTCTAGCTTTGACACGACTTCATTTGGAAAAAGGAGACTGTGTCATTGCCACAAGCCGGAAAACGATTACCCAGGAACTCGTTTCGTTACAAAAAGTTTATCCTGATCGTCTCCATCATTACCCGTTAGACGTCAGCAGCAACGATGACATTCGGCAGTTCGCTGCATGGGTGCACATCCGCTTCGAACGTTGCGATTTTCTTTACAACAATGCCGGGATGGCCGTCTTTGAACCACTGATCGAAATGCGCGTAGAGGAGCTGGAAGAAACACTGCGAACAAATATTTCCGGTGTTCTTTACACGACCCGTGCCTTTTTGCCGATGATGCTCCAACAAAAGCAAGGTCATATTATTACGGTTGCCTCCCTCGCTGGACAAGTCGCAACAGCCAAAGCTGCAGTATATGCAGCAAGCAAAGCAGCCGTCATCCGCTTTAGTGAAGGATTGCGCCACGAGCTGCAAGGCAGTGGTATCGCTGTAACGTGTGCGATGCCAGGGCCGATCGACACACCCTTTTTAGATAAGGCAGACAAAACGGGCAGCTATCGTAGCAAAGTGAATCGGTATTTGCTGACACCGGAACAAACGGCAAAGGCTATTTATCGAGCGGCGGAAGCAAAGCGTCCGGAGGTTGCCATGCCATTTCGTCTTCATGCGCTCTCCCGCATCTACTTCTTAATGCCTCAGTGGCTAAAACACCTCGTCTCACCGCTCCTCAACAGGAAGTGAAGAGGAATCCTCCAAGTTTTTCAATGCCCCGAATGCAAGGAGACCGAAAATGATACATACGGCTGCTCCGGCTCCAATGATCCCTTGAACGCCCAGAAAAGGTATGAGGAAGCCGGAGACAGCCGCTCCCGCCGGCATCCCTGTCCCCGTAATTGTGCGAACGCTGGTTAATACCCTCCCCAAGAGAGCATCGGGCACCTGCTTTTGCAGATAGCTTCTGTACATGATGTTATAGGGAGCAAAGCAAAAGCCCGCCACAGCTATCGAAGCCATTGCGATCTCCAGCCTCGAGAACAAAGCGATTGGCAATGTGGTCAATCCCCACGCCACAATAATTCCTGCCAGCGTCGACCCCAACGGAAGTTTCCATGTAACCGTCGAAAAAAAGAGTGAGCCTAGTAAAGCCCCAACTGCCAAAGAAGACCACAGCATCCCTAACGCAACAGACCCTCCTGCCAAATCCTGATTCGCATACAGGGGTAGTGCAATTTCAATGGGGCCATACGACATGTTAAACAAAAACGTAAAGAAAACAAGAATGATCAATTGCTTGCGTCCAAATATGTAGCGATACCCTGTTCGCATGTCACTCAAGAGAGAACGCAAGAACACTCCCATTTGACCTTTTGCAATCGCTGTCGGATTCGCACTTTTCGTAAGGTCACGCGGCAGCCGGGAGAAGCAGAATGCACATACGAAAAAGCTGGCCGCATCAATCAACAGAACATAAGCTTCCCCAATCAACCCGATTAAAACACCCGCGAGTGCCGGTCCAAACATATAAACAATTTGCCATTGCGTTTCCATCACGCCATTCGCTTTGACCAATTGATTTTTGTCCGAGACGATTCTCGGCAATAAAGTCTGTGCCCCAGCTGTGCTCAACGGAGAAAGGATTCCTGCAATCACAATTAGTATGTATATCACAAATAGTGGAACCTGATCGACCTGCAATAATGCGACCAACGCTATAAAAATAAGCCCTCGCGCCACATTGTCCATCATGATGAGCTTGCGTCGATCAAATCGATCCAGCAAAACTCCCGCTACTAAACCAGCAAAAACAGCAGGGAGCATATACGCAAGAACGACCCCACCCATTGCAGCAGGTGAGCCTGTTTTATTCATGACAAACCACGTCAATCCCATCCAGCCAAACTGATCCCCCAGACTAGATAAGAACATCCCCACCCAATACCAGCGAAATGAACGCTGCCGCCATAATTCCTTCATGCTGCATCTTCCTTTTTCTCTATTTTCCATTCATTGTATATTTAGATTAATACTTTTTCAACAATTATATTTATTAAATTAAAAAGTCTTATTTTGTATATAAAAGAACCTCTGCTCCAAATCAGCAGAGGAACCTCTCCTATGTCATCACTGAACGTCTGCGATCTTTTTGCAACTTACGACGGCTCCAAAGCCACAGAAGTCCTGCTGCTACCCCAAAGAAGCCAAGCCACACGGAGACAGCAGCACTGCCGACCTGCTCCGCACTGAATCCGAGAATCAAGCAGCTCGCAGAAAAGCTCCCCATGGTCGCCATTTCCCGAATGGAAAAAACGCGAGCCAAATAAGCAGGATCAGAGAGTCGTTGTAGCTTTGTCACAGACAATATCGATGAGCTAAACTGAGCCGTTGATGCAAACAGGATGGCGATCGCCAGTCCAAGTAGTGGTTTTGCATGAAACACGGCGATAATTGAGCATCCCATCGCTACGAGTGCCCATCCTTGGACACGCCATGTTGCTTTTTCACTCAGACTATCAGACAGCTTGTTCACAGCAATCCCAGCGATCACACCTCCGAGTCCCAACGGAATATCCAAGAGTCCGAATACATACAAGCCCTCTCCCCGCTCCGTAAGAACATAGTACATCAGCATAATGTAATAGGCGCCACACACCCGTTCCGCCATCTGATAACCGATGACACTGGCAATTTCCCGATGTTTGCCGATATAGCGGAAGCCCTCATTTAGCCTTTCCATAAAAGGTACAACCGCTTTCGAATCAACAGAATTGGCGATATGCGGGAGCGGCAGCAAGACGAACAGCGACAACAAATAACAGGCGGCATCGAGCAAAAAGTTGTAACGATAGGAGAACAAGTAAACCAGAACTGCTGCCATACCCTGACAAACAATAATGAGAAACGAAGTCGTCCCCTGTAAAAGGGAATTGGCAGCCAGTCTGTCCTTTTCCTCCACGGATTGTACGATCGCTACTTGCATGGCTGGTTGGAAAAAAGCACTGCAAATATTAACCAGGATCAATAACAAAAAAGCCACCCATAAGTAGGTCGCAGAAGTGATGAAGAAAAACAAACTGACGAGTATGCCCCGAAGCAGATTGACGACAATCATGACCCTCCGTTTATCCCAATTCTCCACAAGTGTCCCTGCGAAAAAGCTGGCAAATACATAGGGGATCATGCGAAACACAGTACCTGCCGCAAAGGAAAGACCCGATCCACTTAAATCATGTAATAGTCCAACGACCGCAATAAATGTAAATTCATTTCCGATGATGTGTACAATGTGGGCCGTATACAAACGGCGAAAGACGGGATGTTGTAAGATCGCCACAGGAATGCATCCTCTCACCGTTTTTAATATTGTAGCATTTGTCGAAAAATAGGCGCAATTCATTCTTGCGAAACGGATCGTTTTGTTGTTACAATACGTTCAAATAAAACTGAACGTCTAAAAAAATATCCACGTTCAGCGAAAGAGGTTGATCAACTTGAAACGATACATAGTTGTGGAAACTTTGGATCAATTAAAAGCTGTCAGCGATTCCTTGCGCCTACAGATCATCACGATGCTGGTCAAGGAGGAATACACAGGCAAGCAGCTCGCTACCCTTCTCTCCCTTTCTCCCTCTAAAGTGCATTATCACCTAAAGGAATTAGAAAGCCACGGCTTCGTTGAAGTCGTGCGTACGGAAGAAAAGAACGGGATCGTGCAAAAGTTTTATCGGGCTGTTGCTTACGACTTCAAAGTAAGTGATGATTTGCTGCCCTCCCTGCGCGAAGACAGTATCCTGTTGCAGGAAACGATGCTTAATCACCTGCGCTCCAGTATGAATCGCCTGTATAACGCACCAGACGAATCATTTATGCTCTTTTCGGATCAAGAGGATCGTCCTCCTGCAATTGCAGTTAACTCCGAAGTAAAAGCACCTCGGAAAGAAATATTTGCTTGGCTCAATAAATATAAGGCTTTACTTGAGGAGCTATCGGAAATGGAAGATCGTTACTTGGAGAGGATTGCTGCTGGAGAAGAGGAGGATACGGTTGAAAACTTTTACATGGTCACGGTCGGGTTCATGACGAATGAACGCTACTACGTCGCAGAAGACGATTCCTTACCTGATAACTATGAGCACCAACCATCTGAATTCAAGCATATCACTGGCAAGATTGTGGTGAAGAAAAAGAAGGAGGAGAATGGAGATGAGCACGCTGGCAACAAATAATTCCCTTTGGAAAAATGGATCGTTTGTCCGATTATGGTGGGGCACTTTCTTTTCGGCAATGGCTGACGGAGCTTTCTTCATCCTGCTCAACTGGTATATTGTGAATGCCCTGGGCTCAGGGGCAATCCTCGGCACGACTTTGATTTGTCTGTCCATCCCCCGTCTTCTCTTTATGCTGGCAGGCGGGGTGGCTGCTGATCGTTTGAATCGAAAATGGATTATGTTTTCCTCCCTTTTGGTTAGGGGAATTATTTTAGCCTGCTTCAGTTTGCTTATGCTTCAAGGAAATGGCGCCTGGTTCCCGGTGAGCCTGTACGTCTTGGCAGCTTTATTCGGAACAGTCGATGCATTTTTTTGGCCAGCACGCAGCTCGATTCTGCCCTCTCTAGTCTCTCGAGAACAACTTGCGCCAGCTAACAGCTTAATGGAACTATGCCATCAGATTAGCTTGGTTGCCGGACCCGTAGTTACTGCCTTATTAATTGGAACCGTTCGTTATCCGATCATGTTTATGATCTTGGCATGCACCTTCTTCGTAGGAACACTCTTTATTCTCTCTCTCCATTCACACTCATACATCAAAGACACGATTTCAGAGTCTACAACAGAACCAAGAGCAAGCTCCTATTTCAAAGATATCGTGGGAGGAATTCGTTATACGTATTCAATCCCGATCCTCGCTCTTATTTTAACAACATCACTTTTCACCAATATGATGTTCTCTGGCCCAGTTAACATGATCATTCCCATTCATGTGAATAACCTCGGATGGGACGGGAGTGCTTTTAGCTCACTTAGTACCTCACTTGGAGTGGGCATGATTGTCGGCGGTATTTTGACTGCATTGTTTAAAGGATTCCGTGAAAAATTCATGTTACTCCCTATCATTCTCGGATGCATGGGAGTCAGCATCAGCTCGTATTTTTTCATTGAGAAGCTTTCCTATGGACTTGTCTCTCATTTTCTCATCGGAATGGCACTCAGTATGACGAATATTCCGTTCATCACCTACATTCAAAGTATCGTCCCTGCCAACATGCTCGGTCGTGTCATGTCATTGCTTTCCCTGATGTCCGTCGGCTTCGGGCCTGTCAGCTATGCACTGTGCTCCTTTCTTCTCGCCAAAAACATCGCAACACCGGGGCTTCTATTGTTCTTTGGCGGTATCATATTTGCAAGTATCAGCCTTGGCCTGTTCTTTTTCCGCTCGTTTCGCCAAATGGAGCAGCATCCGAACTGGAAACGACCTATGGTAGAGGAGCAGCAACTTTCTGCCACCCTTTCATCGTAACGCCTCTCCTATATAAATAGAAAGAACGCGCACCACGCAAGCATGAGCTCTTGCAGGTACGCGTTTTGCTTTATTATACAGTTTGTTCTTTTTCGGCAAAGACCTTTATTAGCTGACGAGCGCCAAAGCCCATCCGCGTAACTACTCCTGCCTCATCTCGGACGAAGCGGATAAACGCATCCGTTTCTCCCCGCTTCATGACGAAGCTGTCTTCTCCCACTGAACGAAGTGGAATATTCGTTCCATTACTCTTGGCTACCAGCTCGTTCTCTTCGATTTCTACCGATACAGTCGCCCCTTCGGACGAATGGTACTCCCCTGTAAATGCAGCGAGTGCATCTACAGAAATTTCATAATCCGGATATTGGAACGGCACTGTATTCGGAGAGTGTCCATTAGTTGCGTTTAAAATGCCATGCATCAAATCGGCCATTGGCCCGCCATCTGTGTTCATCAGTACGGCTCCTGTCAGGCCCCGCTCCGGTAAAACAAAAATTTGTGCCGCAACTCCCTTGATCGCTCCACCATGCTCAATGAGTGTTCCATCATGGCAATTGGCTACAAACAATCCATAGCCGTATGCTTGAAACGGCGAAATCGAGAAATGAGGCGCCGTCATGGCCTGCACACTCTCAGGTGAGAGCAAGCGATTCTCGCCCACCATTCCACCCGTTCTAAAAATTTCCGTATAGCGCAATAGATCGTGAATGGTCGATTTCAGAAAGCCAGCGGCCCGCATCGATGGTGAATCCCACCAGGAAGGGGAACGGTATACCTCACCGCCATCCTTTGGGCTTTTTCGGGTGAATAGCGTAGCCACCTCTGCTTCCTCTGGCAAATCTTCGACGAGAAAAGCACTGTTCTTCATCCCGGCAGGCTCCAAAATATGGTCATGCACAAACTGCTCGTAAGATATTCCGCTTACTCGTTCAATAATCAGTCCGAGCATGGCGTAACTGTCGTTGGAGTAGCTAAATTCCGTTCCAGGCGCACCTAGAAACTCGTAATTCAGCTTGCCGATATAGGTCATGAATTCTTCCTTTGTATTGATCTCTTCCACTTTATCGAGATCAAAAGCAAGACCGGAGCTAGAGGACAGGTCATCCCCTCCCTCTACAATGCTTCTTTTCATTGCACCCGCTAATGTATCCAAAGGAGGAAAACCTGCGGTATGTGTCATCAAATGATGAATCGTGATCTCCCGGGTATAAGCTTCATTGGGTGTACGGAGCTCAGGGAGATACTTGATGACCGGATCATGAACGGATAACTTTCCTGCGTCCTGAAGCTGCATGATGGCTACACATGTAAAGGACTTGGTCACAGAACCGATGCCAAACACCGTATCAGCGGTTAATGCTCTTGCGTCTTCTGTGTTGTCTGCCAGACCGAAGCCATGGAAATACCTCAGCTCTCCTTGCTCTGCCAATCCGACTGCTGTTCCTGTTACTTTTGCCTCTGCAAGCAGCTTTTGCGCGTATTCCTCAAACGACTGTACCCAATCCGCCATGTTCCTTCTCCCCTTTTTCATTAAGCTTTGGTTTAAGGCCGGAAGTTTGCCGTGCGAATCACATAGTTGCCGATCGCCTTTTGGTTCAGGGTATAACCGATACCCGGGCTATCTGGAACTGCCAATTGACCGGGAGCCATCAGCTCTACACCATTCTCGACGATGTCTTCCTCCCAGTAACGGCTGGAGGCGGCTGTATCACCTGGGATCGTAAAATTCGGCAATGAAGTAATCGCAATGTTGTGCGCGCGGCCAACCCCCGACTCAATCATGCCTCCGCACCAAACCGGAATACCGTGTGCCTGGCACAAGTCGTGAATGCGCTTGGACTCTGTCAGTCCACCGACCCTCCCCACCTTGATATTAATAATGCCGCAACTGCCTAGCTCTATCGCTTTTCTGGCATCATCCACATTGTGAATACTTTCATCGAGGCAGATTGGTGTGGACAGCTCCCTTTGCAGCTTGGCATGATCAATAATATCGTCATGAGCGAGTGGCTGTTCGATCATCATCAGCCCATATTGATCCAGCTCCTTCATCACATCCAGATGCTCCATTGTGTAAGCGGAGTTCGCATCTGCCATCAACGGGACACCCTCGCCAAAGCGTTCGCGGATTGCTCGAACCACCTCTACGTCAAAGCCCGGCTTGATCTTTACCTTGATCTTCTTGTAGCCCTCACCGAGATGGCGCTCTACTTTTGCCAAAACTTGCTCGACAGTCGGTTCGATACCGATGCTGATCCCAACGTCGATGACAGATTTCTCGCCTCCTAATGCTTTGGCGAGAGAGATTCCTTTTTGTTTACTGTAGAGATCCCAGATTGCGCCTTCTAAAGCCGCCTTCGCCATGTTATTGCGGCGAATCGGGGCAAACAGCCGATCCACATCCTCAGGGGTCTCGATCTCATTCGTGAACAGCTTCGGTATCATAAACTTTTCCATCATGTGCCATGCTGTCTCTGTCGTTTCTTCACTATAATAAGGGGCCGACATCGCCACACTTTCCGCGTGCCCTACCTCTCCCTCTCCATACACGCTAACCAAAATGAGCTCCTTGATGGTCGTATATCCAAAGCTCGTTTCAAAACGGAAACGAAGTGGCATGTGTAGTTGCTGCAATTCAATTCGTTCGATTTTCAATGTACTTCATCCCTTCTGTTCCATATAAATGACATGCGACATAATGTTGCGGCGAAGCTAATGTAGCGACAGGACGCACTGTGCGGCAAATTTCCGTAGCATATGAGCACCTGGTATGGAACGCACACCCTACGGGAACATTCGCCGGTGAGGGAACATCCCCAGAAAGAACGATTCGCTCCTTCTTCCGAAACGGATTGGCTTTGGGAACTGCTGACATGAGCGCTTCTGTGTACGGATGTAACGGGCGCGTAAACAAATCCTTTTTGCTGGCGATTTCGACGATTCGTCCGAGATACATCACCGCAATTCTGTCACTGATGTGGCGAACGACACCTAGATCGTGTGAAATAAACAAATAGCTCAAACCTAGACGTTGCTGCAAATCCTGCAAAAGATTCACGATCTGCGCCTGAATGGAGACGTCAAGTGCTGAGACCGGCTCATCGGCTACGATTAATGAAGGTTCCACTGCCAGTGCGCGAGCGATCCCGATCCGCTGCCGCTGCCCACCGCTAAACTCATGAGGAAAGCGAGTAGCGTATTGAGCATTCAGCCCGACCATTTGAAGCAGTTCCCTTACTTGATCGCGCCTTTCTTTCGCCGACATCTGCGGATTTTTGACGCCTAACGCTTCCTCCAAAGCCCCTTGTACAGTCATTCGTGGATTTAACGACGCATACGGGTCCTGAAACACGATTTGCATTCGTTTGCGGAGTGGACGAAAACGTGCAGCCGACATCTCTGAAATGTTTTGCCCTTCAAATTCAATCGTTCCACTCGTCGGCTCAATGAGTCGCATGATACTGCGACCAGTCGTTGACTTGCCACAGCCGCTCTCTCCTACCAGCCCAAGTGTTTCTCCTTTTCGCAACTGGAAAGAAACCCCATCGACTGCCTTGATCACTTCGTCGCTATTGCGAAACAATCCTTTGCTAATGGGAAAATACGTCTTTAAATCGTTTACCGATAACAAGATATCACTCATACCGCCATCTCCTTGTTCTCGTACAGCCAGCATCGAACGGCCTGTGTGCCTGTGCCCGTTGCCATCAGCGGCGGTTTTTCTTGGTAACATCGCTCCTCGGCCTGCGAGCAGCGGAAGCGGAATGCACACCCTTGTGTCACTTCACCCAGCAGCGGGACACTGCCTTCAATCGGATCAAGGCGAAGCTTCTCCTCCTCATCCAGATCGGGGATGCAGCGTAAAAGCCCAATCGTATACGGATGCTTCGGATGCGAAAACAGACTGGCAACATCAGCTTCTTCTACGATCTCCCCGTAGTACATCACAAGCACACGATCAGCCATTTCAGCCACGACACCCAAGTCATGCGTAATGAGCAGCAGAGAGGTATGATCGTTTTCCTTCAAATCGTTCATCAGTTCCAAAATTTGCGCTTGAATGGTCACATCCAGCGCGGTGGTCGGCTCGTCCGCGATCAATAAATCGGGGTTGCAAGCCATCGCCATCGCAATCATGACACGCTGCTTCATCCCACCTGATAGCTGATGGGGATATTCCCGCATGATGTCTTCTGCCCTCGGCACGCCCACTTTTTTGAGCATCTCAATCGCTTTTGCTTGGCGTTCTTTTTTCGATAAATCGGTATGCAGCTGATACACTTCCTCTAGCTGTCGGCCAATCGTATGCACCGGATTGAGCGACGTCATCGGCTCCTGAAATATCATCGCGATATCTTTTCCGCGAATGTTGCGAAGTTCACCGGTACTCAACTGGTTCAATAAGATATCACGAAATCGGATGCTTCCCTCCATCTGTGCATTCGCCCGGGACAAGAGTCCCATAATCGCCAAGGACGTCACGCTTTTACCGCAGCCAGACTCGCCTACCAACGCTACCGTCTCACCTTTTTTCAGTTGAAAGGAAATGCCTTGCAGCGCTGGCAGCTCGCCCTTGTCCGTCTTAAACTGCAGGCGCAAATCCTTTACTTCCAAAAGTACCTCTTTCATCAGCTCGTGCCCCCCTTCATCCATTACCTCGTTTTCGGGTCGAATGCATCCCGTAATCCGTCACCTAACAGATTGAAGCCAAGGACAACCAGCATGATGGCCAATCCAGGAAAAATGGACATCCACCAGGCCTGACTCAAGAATGCCTTGCCGACAAAAACCATGGCTCCCCACTCAGGCATCGGCGGTTGCGCGCCCAGTCCGAGAAAACTCAAGGCCGCAGCTGCTAAAATACTCACACCGAATTGAATGGTGGAAAGCACGATGATTGGGGAGAGAATATTAGGTAAAACATGTTTCAGCAAAATCTGCCAGTCCCTGATCCCCAGAGCGCGAACAGCCTCAATATACTCTTTTTCCCTTATGGATAAGACCGCAGAGCGAACGACCCGCACATAGGATGGAATAACGGCAATGACTACCGCGATCATGGCATTCGTTAAACCTGGACCCAAGACCGCAATGACAGCAATCGCCAGAAGCAGTGCAGGAAGTGACATGAGAATATCCATGCCCTGCATGATAAACAGATCCACACGACGATAATAGCCAGCGATAATCCCGAGCGTAACTCCGATCAAGGTAGAAAGCACAACTGTTATCAAACCCATCAGCAAGGAAATTCGCCCCCCGTGCAACAGACGGGAAAAAATATCTCTGCCGAAATCATCCGTTCCGAGAAGATGAGTCAAATTCGGAGCGCTTAATCGGCTATTAAAGTTCATTTGTTCGACAGGATGAGGGGCAATGACTGGCGCAAGAAGCGATCCCAGTGTAAAGACGATCAAGATAACCACACCCGCCATTGCTGTCTTATTGCGCCTCAGGCGTTTGCCCATCCCTCCCCAATACGACTCCGGACGATTACTGTTCACCATCTATCCGCTCCTTCCTTAGTCGAAATGGATTCGCGGATCAATCCGGCTGTAAATCAGATCCACGATCAAATTGGTTAAGGCAAAAATCAACGCCATGAAAAACACCATGCCCTGTATGGTCGGCATATCCCGTTTACTGATCGCCTCAATCGCCAGACTGCCGATCCCTTGCAGAGAAAACACGGTTTCCACCACCACAGCTCCAGCCATGAGCGCACCGAACTGCAAGCCTAACATCGTGACAACAGGAATAATGGCATTCGGCAGACCATGGCTCAAAATGACTCGGAAAAGCGCGGCCCCTTTAGCCTCGGCTGTCCGCATGTAATCCTGCCTGATGACTTCCAGCATGCTGGAGCGGGTCATTCGGGCGATCATCCCCGCTTCCGCCAAACCTAACGTGATCGCTGGCAGCAACAGGGAGTGAATCCCCTCATAGCCGGAAATCGGAAACAAGGCCAGTTTGTAAGCAAAAATCCAGATGAGAAACAAGGCAATCCAGAAGCCGGGTGCCGAAATACCGAGTAACGAGGCAAGCACCACAAGCCGATCGATGATGGTGTTTTGCTTGACGGCAGCAATCGTGCCCAACAAGATACCGAATATTGCGGCAATGATTACACTAAGAATGGCAAGCTGCATGGTGATCGGGAAACGGTTCATAATCTGATCCCATACCTTTTCACCAGTGAATAACGATGTTCCCAAATCGCCAGCGAACAGGTTTCCGACAAACCGCAAGTACTGCTGCCACAGTGGTTGGTCAAGACCAAGCTTCGCTCTCATTTGACTGATAGCCTCTGGTGTCGCAAACTGTCCGAGTATTTGTGTTGCGGGATCGCCCGGAATGAGATGCACCATCAAGAAGATCAGGACGGATACGCCAAGCAGTGTACCCACCAGGGAAAGTAATCTTTTTATTACATATCGGCGCATGCCTTCACCTCCGTTGTCTATTTTTCGAGCGTGACATCATGCAACGTAATGCCTTGCGTGTACGGATTGACCGTAAAGCCTTTGACGCCGCGTGTGGCTATCACCGTCTCACTTACCCATAAAGGGACCCACGGCAAATCATTTACCAAAATCTCCTGTGCCTCTTCGTAAATCTTGAGACGCGACTGCTCATTCATTTCCAAACGTCCTTTATTCAGTAAAACATCCAACTCAGGGTTGTTGTAATGAGTACGGCTTGTTGAATTGCTCTTTTCAAAAATGAGGTACAAGATATCCGCATCAAACCAGCCGTAGTACATCAAAGCCATGTCATACGACTTTTTCGAAATACGCTCTTTGATGGTTGTCATTTCTTGCACGCTGATTTTCATATCAATACCCGCTTCTTTCAGCTGGCTCTGCAAAATCTGCACCGCTCGCTGAAATGCTGGCTCTTGAGAGACGAGCATTTCTACAGACAACGGTTTCCCGTCCTTATCTACGATGCCATCCCCATTACTGTCCGTCCAGCCTGCTTCCGCTAGCAACTGCCTGGCTTTGCCTAAATCTCTCGTATATAACTGCTTCGCCTTGCTTTCAATCGCTTCACTGTAGCCATAAATCGTGGGTGCCAAAGGACCATAGACCGGCTTGCCGAAGCCGTTCAACGCTACCTGAACAAGTGGATCGCGATCTACGGAGAGGGCTACTGCTTTGCGCAGACGGACATCTGAAAACAACGGGTGCTTATTATTCAATGCGATGTATTTGTTTCCAATGTCCATCACTTTCTCAATCTTGACTCCGGGCAGTGTCTCCAGCTCCGCAACCGAGTTCGGCGGCGCATCATACAACACATGGACCGTACCCTTTTTGAATTCCATCAGGCGTGTATCGTCGTCTTTCATAAACCGGAACATCATGCTGTCGAATTGCAGAGGACCTTTGTTGGCAGCGTACTCCGGTCCCCAGTTATAATCGGGATTTTTCTTGTAGGTGAGCGAAGCACCCCGCTCGCGTTTGTCAAAAATGATCGGTCCCGTTGCAGATGGGTTATCTGCGAAGCCATCCCCTAATTCTTTTGCCTTTTTGGCGTCAAGAGGCGAGACTAATCCACCGACAATGACGTTAACAAACGGAGCAAACGGTTGGCTAAAATGCACCTTGAGCGTATGTTCGTCTGTTGCTTCCACTTTTTCAATTGGACCTGCAAGCCCCTTCACAGGCGAAATGGCGAGCAAACGGTCAAAGGAATCTTTTACGGATGCTGCCGTCATTGGATCGCCAGAGTGATAGCGGACATCTTTGCGGAGGATGAATGTCCAAACCTTGCCGTCCTGCGAGATTTCGTACTTCTCTGCCAAACCCGGATGAAGTTTGCCTGTTGCATCACGGGTCAATAGAGGCTCGTATATTAAACTGTTTTCCATACTCAGCCAGCTCGTTTTGTGCATATCAAGCGAGTCTGGGTCCGTCAAGGAAGCGATGACTAATGTGTTCCCTTTGGCCGCCGTGTCATTCCCCGTTTGATTGGTCGGCTGTGAGGAGCAGCCTGCAATCAACGCCGTTGCCACAAATACACTCATGGCCCCTTGCTTCCACTTGTGAATTTTCATTTCCCGTCCCCCTTATCAATTGCCGTTACACTTCGGTCCCTTCCGCAAACGGGTATATTTGTCGACTTGTCTCTTCGTATTCTTTCAGTCTTTGTTGTACCTGTTCTCCATCAGCCTGAACCACACCACTGATCAAAATATTCAGCATGGAAAAGATCGCCGTCATTCCTTTTAAAGCAGTAGGAGCAGGTGCGCTGACTTTTAAAATTTGATCGGCTACCGGCCCAATAGGAGATAGCTCATCGTCTGTAATCCCGATGATTTTGGCGCCTCTCTCTTTGGCTGCTTTTGCAAACAGAATCGTTTCACTCGTATAGCGGGGGAAGGAGAGTGCGATCACGAGCCACTCCTGATTGATCTGGGTCAACAGATAGTTGACGTCATCAACTGGCCCATTGTACAGATGCGCGTTTCCTCTGACGACATTCAATGTAAAGGCGAGCCAATGGGCTGGAGCATAGGAGCTGCGAAACCCTACAACGAGAATGTGTTTGGCTGCCATAATACTTGAAACCGCTTGCAAAAGATGGTTCTTTTGCAATTCCCCTAACGTTTGCCGAATATACGCAACATCCTGTTCCATGTTATAAGAAATCAGGTCTTGTTTTCCCTTCATCTCAACAGCCGCTGTTCGAAAACTGTGGATGGCATCAGCTTTTGGGACTTTTTCCAATAAGGAGCTGCGAATCTCATTTTGCAATTCGCTGTACCCGGAGTAGGCGAGAGCATAGGATAGTCGGATGATTGTCGTTTCGCTTGTGCCGCTCAATGCCCCAACAACTTTGGCTGGTTGCAGTGCAACGGTCTTCGGCTCGGCGAGAATATATTTGGCTGCTAGTTTTTGTTGGTTGGTCAATTCCGGATAATGCTTGCGGATGCGCTCCTGTACGGATTCCATGATCATCTACTTCCTTGTCAATTGATGTAGGTTCCACTCTGTGGCTGGGTCTAATGGATAAATCGGACGAATGGCTCGCTCGTATTTGAAGAAGCGGAAGTTGAGCGTCGTCAATCCCGGCGAATCGACGGTAATAACGCGTGCGCTAATCGGTTCGAAGGATGCCCGGAAGTGTGTGCTTGATTTCAAGGCCACGATCTTGTATTTGGTCACATCAATTCCGTGCAACAGAAAAATTTGCTCATCCAGCACTTGCGATTTCACGGAGCAAACCAGTACATCAACCCCGTCAATTTGCAAACGAACGGACTTGCCAAAATTCTCATGGCCCCCTTGCCCCATCGGCGTTGTCGCAATGAATTTTCCATCTGTCAAAGCTTTGACGTAGGCTGTTACTTCAAGCGGTTCTCCATGCAAGTAGTCTGTCTTTCCACCCAGTGATAGTTGTATGGTAGCGCCTACTCCTGCCTGATGGGCAATCTGGACTACTTCGGGATCGTAAATAAAACCAAAGCATGCATTCGTCAGCTTGGCTTCCAGCATCGCCCGCAGCAAATGCGTTCCGTCTCCGGGTGTGCCTCCGCCAGGATTATCTGAGGTCTCATTGATTACGATGGGCATGCCTTCCGTTTGCAGTGCCATCGCAATTCCCTCGGCAGGCGTGGGCATGTTCAGCTCGAATTCATCCCGCTTTTCCCAAATCAGACTGGCGACATCCTCGCTCACTTTTTTGGCGAGCTCCTGATCGTTATTCGTAACGCTCAAAACGGAGACGCCCAACTCAGGAATGTCCGTGTACGGAAAACCGTGGAAGAATGCACAGTCGATGACGCCTTCTTCCTTTTCCCACGCCCAGCAGGCTTCGTTTATTTCACGTGCTGGGGAATGATGGGTAGCCGATGTAGGAATCAATAATGGCAGTCGGGTCAAATGCATGGTCGGCTTGATACCTTCTGTAACCATCTTATGCGCAAGGTCGATTGCTTCAATACCACGTTCATAGCAATCCACATGCGGGTAGAGGTGAACACCCAGGAGCGCATCGGCCTCATCCACCATTTTTTGTGTCATGTTTGCATGGAGGTCGAGCGTAACAATTAAGGGAATGTCATAACCGACCAACTGACGCACTGATGCCAGAATGTCGCCCTCCAGATCATCTATTCCTTCTACAACCCCCGCTCCGTGAAGCCCCAGACAAATGGCATCTGCACCTTCTGTCGCAGCAATTGTGTCAAGAAGCTCCTTTTTAATCCGGTCATACGCTTCTCGCACAATCGTCCCCGCTGGATACGTAAAGGTGAGAAAGGTCGGCAAAAGCTCGATGCCCAGCTCTTCGGCGCGATCCACCATCCCTCCAGGAAAGTTGCGAACGCCCCGATTGCGATTCACAATCGTTTCATGATAATCCCACTCATAGCTTTGAAACATCTCGAGCGTCGTGGGCACATTGGAAAACGTATTCGTTTCATGCGCAATCCCACCAATTATCACCTTCATTCTTAGACCCTCCATCCGCTTTTGAAGTATGAACTTTAATTTTTGAATTTTTTGAAGTTTAAACCTTTGTGGACATTATAAAGGTAAGAAAATCATTTATTCAATCGCTAAATTATGAACGTTTTATCGTTTCTGCTATACTCGTTGATTCATAAACAAAAGCCCTCCCCGTTCAGGGAGAGCTTCTGTGTTGCTCGTGCAAATTATGAGGTTTTCCATTTCGCCAATTCAGAAGGGAATTTGTCATTCAACACTTTGATATAGGTACCCTTCATTCCTAACGAACGGGATTCCAGTACACCCGCGCTTGCCAACTTGCGAAGAGCGTTCACGATGACAGATCGTGTCAGACCTGCTTGATCTGCAAGCTGACTAGCTACCAGCAAACCTTCGCGTGCATCCAATTGCTCCATAATTTTTTCAATCGCGATCTGTTCGCTGTAGGACAACGAAGAGAGTGCGATTTTGGCAAATGTTTTGTCACGGACTTCATTTTCAATCTGTTCTGTGCGCTGACGAACGATTTTCATACCGATTACGGTAGCACCGATCTCGCCCAAAATCAGATCTTCTGTTTCAAACTGACCGTAAGCACGCAGCAGGACGAGTGTGCCAAGACGGCTTCCCCCTGCATTGATAGGAACAATCGTCGTCATCATTTGCGGGAAGATCGAATTCAACTCTTTTGGAACCAGGCTGTACGGGCTGGTAACCGGCTCGTTGGCCAAGGTTTGTGACACTTCCAGCAGCTTCTGATGTACACCTTCCTGCAGTTGCGTGGATGAACGCCCCTCTTCTTGCAGGGAGATCTCCTGATTCATTCCACTTCCCAGGATCGAGCCATCTGCGGTAATGATGTAAACATTTGCAGAAATCACTTCAGATAAAAGCCTTGCGAGATCTTGGAAACCTACTCCGCTACCACCCATTGTTTTTTGAAGCATCACATTAATTTTTCTCGTTTTTTCTAACAAATTCATAATAATATCCTCCTCTGGATTCTTCATGCTCACAGTATTGTCAGAAAAATCCAGCCCTATACATGCAAATCGAAAAAGTAGAAAGAGAATTGTGTACAGGAATGGAGGTAGAAGCCTCGACTATCGTAGGCGTTGGCGATGGTAAAACCTCCAAAAAGAAAAAAGGCTGGCAGAGTGGTTATTTTCACTCCGTCAGGCCTTTTTTGAATCACACTCTAGCGAAGCTGCTGCTTAATGAGCGCTTCAATCGCTTCGGCAATGACATGCGTATGTTTGTTCACGTCTGCATTCGTTAAGCGGAAACGAATATAGCGTTCATCGAGATTAAACGCTTCTTCAAATGCTCCCATAAAGCCGCGCGCACGTTTGTCCAGTTCCAATAAAACTTCCAATTCGCCATCACGAAGGAAGAAGACTACTTCGAGCTCCTCCAATTGGCTGCGATATGGCCCTGTTGGACGGAATTCAAATTCCTGTACAAACGGATGGTTGCGACCAAGGTGGCGATTGTATTCGCAGTCTACCTTATACAGCTGGAATCCGATCTGTTGAACAGCATCCAACACTTTGGTCATTAACGGATGTGGGCGAACCTCGATGAAATCGGAATCCCCTGGGTCAATCGCATTTTTAATATCGAGACCTGTCCGCAAGTAAACGGGTTGACGCCCCATTGTCAATGGCGTCTCATAAGGCAATTGAAAAGCGAATGGCAGAACGGTTTCTTCTTTCGGTTTCAATTGTACCCGCTCAGACAAACGATATTTGACAAGTGTGCATTCTTCCTTCGTCTTGTTATCGTTGATTTCTCTTTCATAGTGTGTAACGACATACATGTAGATTTCGTCGATTTCCTGGGCCACATCTCCTCCCTTGATATGGACTTCACCTCTGACCATATCGCCGGGAATGAGTGAATCCTGCTCAAGACGTGCATCTACTTGGGCAGAGCCAATACCTACACTAGCCAACAATTTTTTGAACATGGACATGCGTTCGCCTCTCCTTTATACCGACCCAGACCTATATGATCCGGCTATCAGATATTCTATATAGAAATATACGGCGGAAGAAATAGAAAGTTTCGCGCAATCTTTTGCCAAACATCATCGGGTATAACGTCCGCTGTCACGAACACATGCAGCGTTCTACTAATCACAACCGTTTTGATTCGTACCTCCACGGTCGTTCGATCTGACAAAATATATTCGCGGCGTCGCAGCATTTCATGCAAGACCTGATGGACCTCTGCAACCTGTTCAACCTTCTTCCCTTTTAACGAAGCGAGATCCTTTTCCACGCGATCGACTACTTGAACCACAATGGTGGCATGAAGCGGCTGCTTCTGATCGGCAGTGAGAACAGAGGCGCGTACGTCTTCGATAACGGTCTCTTGCTTTTTGCGATAAACCCGCTGATTTTGCTTCAGCTCCAGATTTTCCTCGTACAGTTTTTTGTTTTGCAGTTCCAAGCTTTTTTTGATCAGCATCATCTGCTCCATCTCGCGTCCGTATGTAAATAAAATCACGGTTCCGCCCAACACGCACCCCATGAGCAAAAGAGCGAGGTAACGTTTCCAAAGAATTACCTTCATGAGCGCACCTGTACCAGCCAATGCACGCAAATCGTTCCGATATGGGCACCCAAGAATGCAACGACGATCATAACAAGCTGTTTAAAGACCGGAGTCAAATTTCCCATCAGTATTTTTTCGATCTGCAAAAACGAATCAAATGTTCCGCCCAATGCCCCAACCAATCCCCATATTTTGAGCTGGTCAGCCAATTGGGCCATCGATAACAGAGGAGGCTTTTCCGTGAGAAATGCGCCCACCCCACCTGAAAGAGCGCCGCCGACCACAATGCCATAAGCCACAAAAAACGTCAAAATGACTTGTGCCATGATGTGCTTCATCCTTTCTTCGAACAAGCAGCATATGCTTATCCCTACGCTCGTCGTCCCGGTTTTATAACAGGACTTGACAGCGTTCCAAATAAAAAGCGGCATGCTATATTGGGCAGCATGCCGGATCAATCAGCGTTGGTTCCTTCTCCATTTCTTCAATTTCTTTTCAATGCTAGGCGAGTTCATGATCATGAGATCCGTAAACAGGTTAACCATTTTCGGATTGCGCAGCATCTGGTTAAAAACCTCTGGATTTTGCTTGAACCATTGCTCATTGGCACGAATCCATTTCTTGAAAGCGTCGTTTGTTTTGTAATAGTGATTCAATTGCCGAACCGGTCGACGATATCCACTCATCTTAATCTATCCCTTCGTCAAAAAATATAACGAGGAGAAAAACGATCACGATGATCCAGATGATTACTTCGAAACCTTCCTCGTTGAAGAAACCAAATCCTCTCACGTCAAATCCCCCCTTCATCCTGCCGCGCTCCTCGCACCATTCCATACGCCCATGGTACCTTTCCCTATAGGTATATGTCGTTCCACGCTTGTTGGATTGGACGCTTGCCTGCCTTCATATTAATTTTGTGTGCTGGCCTACTTTGTTGTGAAAAACGACGCATAGGGACAATCCTTTTCCACTCATACTAGAGAGGACTGAAGCAAAGAGGAGACGAACATGATAGCCTCTACTGGATCTCTGTTACGCAACAAGTCTTACTTGTTGTTACTGCTAGTCGTCTTTTTCATGCACATGGCCTCTTACCTGGTCATTCCCGTCTTCCCAGTCTTTTTGCAAAAGGTACGGGTTCTTTCACTCTCCCAAGTCGGCATCATTTTGGCAGCGGGAAGCATCACATACCAAATCGGAAGCTTGGCAGGCGGCTTGATGTCAGATCGCTGGGGCAAACGCTCTATCCTAGCCTTAGGGGCATTCCTTCAAGGATGTGCCATGGCAGGCTATCACTTCAGCCATTCCTATGGTTTCTTCTTGTTATTTTCCGCTGTCAACGGCTTGGGTCTTGGCCTGCTCGCTCCTACCATTAAAGCCATGATCGCAGATGAAGTGGATGAGAGCCAAAGAACTGCTGCCTTCTCGTGGAGAGGGATACTCGCTCACAGCGGGATTATTGTCGCAGGCTTGATCATTACATGGATGACTGCGGGTGGGAAACAGCCATTTCTCGTGGCTGCCTTTGTGTACGGAGCACTTGCTGTCTTTTCTCGCTCCATCCTTCCCGATGATCGCTGTGTCGGAACAGATTGCAAGCAAACGCCGATCAAGGAGTATCGTCACATCTTGACCCATCGCAGCTTTCTGCTTTTTTCCGTGATCTCGCTCTTGATCTGGTCGCTTTACGCTCAATTCGCCATGATCCTGCCGCTGCGGGGAGAACATGTCCTGCATTCCGCTACGATGATTGGTCTCATTTGGACGATCAACTCGCTCAGTGTCGTCGTCTTTCAAGGGTTGATCTCACGTTTTGTACTACAGCGCATCAATCCGTACTTGTCCGTCACAATGGGAACGATCTTGTTAGGTGCAGGGCTAACACTCATGGGATGGGCAAACCACTTCCTCACACTGTGCGGGGCTGCGATTCTTTTCATTTTGGGCGAGATGCTGTTTATGCCGATGCTGGACAGTCTCGTCACCCATTTCGCAAAAGAAGAATGGCTGGGGGCGTACTTTGGCTTTTCCAATTTCGTCTCTGGTCTTGGGACAGCTCTTGGGACGGGATTGGGTGGAGCGATGGTTGAAAAGCTAGGGGGGGTCGGCAGCATCAATCCGTGGATTGGCTATGGAGTGATTACACTGTTTTTGGCGGCTATTCTTGGTCTGTTTGCCCTATACGCCATTCCTCGCCACAAAAATGCTGTACTTGACTCCCCCTCAAAAACTCCCAGAAAGGAAGGGGCCACATGAACGTAGAGGAAAACGCACAGCCTCAACTCGAAAAGCAGATGGAAGTGCTTCGGCGAGTGCCGCTCACCTCCCTATTCATCCAACTGGAGGACCATGTATCCTCCCGCATTCGCCAAAAAACAAATTCGCCTTGGCAGCCATGGCTCTAAGAAAGGGGTAGTTACATGACCAAGCAAAACAAGGATTCCTCTGTACAGCAAAATCGACCAGACGAACGCAATCGCCAGCCCAAAAACGTTCAAAACGATGCGCCGGGCTATGGAGACAAAAAACTGGAGGGGCCAAATCGTCCTTCCACCTAACCCTTCGGCAACCAATGAAAAAAGTCATTTTGCGCCTTCATTCAAGGGCAAAATGACTTTTTTCGTTTCCTTTACGCAATCGGTACGAGCTTGTACGGCAAAGAAAATTCTTCTAATCTGTCCAAAAATGCTTGGCGGGACTTTTCATCGGGCGTAATGAGTTGGAGATAGCGTGTGAAGTAAAACACGATTCGATCTTCTTTGCCCTCCTTCAAGCGATAGTGTGACAGCTGTGCGATGTCCGTCAGGTTGTAGAAGTATTCATAGTGCTCCTGTGTAAAAGGCGCATGAAAGATCCGGCTGACAACTACACCATTGCTCTGATTTTCCCGCATGTTCTCTTTTGTTGCCCCAAGAAAACGAAGCAGTTCACCGGCACGCTTCGCCCCGACCTTTTCCACCAGTAGGCTGTCGTTGTATTCCACTTCCAGATCGGTCAATTTGTTGGAAACGGCTGCAAGCATTGCCATCAACACCTTGCGCACTGCCAGATTCTCCGTAGCAAATTGGTTGTCAAACACATTAAATTCAAAGGACGTAGCTTCGCCCTGACGCCGTGTATACAATATGATCGCGTTCAAAAGCATTCCTCCGCTTTCTACTCACTCAACGATATTCTCCGTACCAATTTATCTAGGCAAAATAGATTCCCACGTCGCACGATCCAGCTTGCGAATGACACTGAACAAGAGACGCTTGGCTGCCTCGTAATCCTCACGATCAATGATCGATGCATGGCTGTGAATGTAACGGGACGGAATTCCAATAACGGCAGACGGCACTCCCTTGCCATGGTACTGAACGACACCTGCATCCGTCCCGCCTTTTGCTACATAAATCTGGTATGGAATGTTCTCTTCTTCGCACGTGGAGATAAGAAGCTCACGCAATCCTACCGGCATGACGTACATCGGATCGTAGATGCGCATCAACAGTCCACCGCCGAGCTTGCCGCCATCATCTTTTACCCCTGGTATGTCTGTGGCTGGACTCGCATCCAATGCCAGGAACAAATCCGGATCAATGGACGCAGCGGCAGTTTTCGCACCGCGCTGCCCAGCCAATTCTTCCTGTACAGTAGCCCCGACGTAGACGACATTCGGATGATTTGGGTTTTCATGCAGCTCTTTTGCGAGCTCCACTGCCAAACTGCAACCATAGCGATTATCCCATGCTTTAGCCATGATACGGCGCGGATTGGCCATGACCTGCAACGGGCAAACCGGTACGATTTGCTGGCCAGCCCGTATTCCTGCCAGTTCGGCTTCCTCTCGTGAATCCACGCCGATATCAATGTACATGTTGCGTACATCCATCGGACGATTACGCTGATCGTCGCTCAAGACATGCGGCGGGATCGAGCTGATTACGCCTTCGACTGGCCCATTGTCCGTAATAATATGTACACGTTGTGCGAGCAGGACCTGCCCCCACCAGCCTCCCAGCGTCTGAAATGAAATAAATCCTTTATCTGAAATTCGGGTCACCATGAAGCCGACTTCGTCCATGTGACCCGCTACCATAATTTTGGGACCGTTCTCGTCACCACGCATAACGCCAAAAATACTGCCCAGATTGTCGTACATGAGTTCACTCGTATAGCTGCTTATGTATTCTCGCATAATCTCGCGTACCGGACCTTCGAAGCCAGGCGCTCCTGGTGCCTGCGTCAAACGGTTCCACAGTTCAGCTTGAAATTTATTTTCCATCGCCAAAAATCCTCCTCGACCCTAGTTTCATGCCAGTTAACCTTCTCTATTATCCGCGAGAGAGAATTCAGACGCAACTACCTCCAAGCAGGAATGCAAGATCTTGTCCCGAATGAAGAAAAAACACGAATCGTTTTGAGGGGGAAAAAGCAGATGGCAATCACATTGCGAAAGTTGACCGAATTCAGTGAAATTGAGCAATTAGAAGGAATGGAAGGAAAAATATGGGACCCTTCTAGTGCTATTCCTCACCATATGACACTCACGATGCAAAAGTTTGGCGGTCTGTTTTTAGGGGCATTCGATGGCGAGGAAATGATCGGCTTCTTGTACAGCTTCCCGGGCTTTACCAACGGAGAACCCCATCTTTGTTCGCACATGCTCGGCTTTTTGCCAGAGTATCGCAAGCAAGGGCTAGGTGTACAAATGAAATGGCTGCAAAAGGAAGAAGCGGCAGCAGCAGGCTATTCCAAAATTACATGGACGTACGACCCGCTTGAGACGGTAAACGGTGTTCTGAACATCGCCAAGCTCGGCGGAATTGTTCGAACCTATTTGCCAAACTGCTACGGAGAGCTCGATGACGACTTTAATCGCGGACTGCCGACAGACCGTTTCCTCGTGGAATGGATGATCGGAAGCGATCGTGTGGAATCCCGTCAGGCAGGAAAGAACCTTATTCCCTCTTTAGAACAGGCGCCAGACCTGTTGCGTCTGGAAATCAAGAATGGTATTCCATATCCTGTCGAAATCGACTTGTCACGCGAAGAGCCTATCGTGCTGCTGCCTGTCCCTGCCTTCTTCCAGGATGTTAAACGAGCTGATATGACCGTCGCTTCCATGTGGCGAGAGATGACCCGCGAATTGTTTACGGTCTATTTTGCCAAAGGTTATGTCGTTACGAATATCATCCGAGATGAATCCATCGTTCGTTACGTCTTAGAAAAGCAGCCGTTGACTGATATTTTAGGTGTCTCATCCTCTCTATCCTAGCTAGAATTGCGCGCCGGGTGCGCAGGTTGTGGTAAAATGGTGGTTGCCCAACCCTACACAACAAAGGACGAGAATGAAATGAATCCATCACAATACAAGTATGACGTTATCATCATCGGCGGCGGCCCCTCTGGGCTGATGTCTGCTATTGCTGCTTCTGGCCAAGGAGCAAGAGTTTGTCTCGTGGAAAAAGGCTCAAAGCTCGGACGCAAGCTCATCATATCTGGCGGCGGTCGTTGCAATGTAACCAATGCGAAGGAACAAGATGAATTGATCAAACAAATGCCGGGTAATGGCCGCTTCATGTACAGTGCTCTCACCCAATTCGGCAACCGAGAGATTATCCAGTTTTTTGAGGAGTTGGGGGTCTCGTTAAAAGAAGAGGATCGCGGTCGCATGTTTCCGGTCACAGATAAAGCCGTTACAGTCGCCCAAGCGTTGATTGATTTGTTGAAGCAAAGAGGTGCCAGTATTCATTTAAATGCCCCTGTAAAAGAAGTTCTCTATTCGGAAGGCAGAGTCGGTGGCATCATGCTCCAGTCTGGTGAAAAAATTACCGCGCCTTGTGTGATTATTGCCGTTGGGGGTTGTTCTGTACCACAGACAGGATCTACAGGCGATGGCTATGCTTGGGCGAAAACAGCCGGGCATACAATCACAGAACTGTATCCTACTGAAGTACCGCTTACAGCCAATGACTCTTTTATTCGCGATAAATCGATCCAGGGTCTGTCGCTGCGTGACATCACGATGACGTTGTACGCGCCCAATGGGAAAAAGATAAATACACAGGAAGGCGACATGATCTTCACTCATTTCGGAATATCAGGCCCCGCCTCTCTGCGCATGGGACATTATGTCTCTGTGTCGCAACGAAAATACGGAGCGGTTCCTCTATCTCTGACGATCGATCTCATGCCTGACAAAACAGCCGAGGAAATCATGTCGGAAAGCTGGCAACTGATCGAGGAACAGCCAAAAAAGGCAGTAAAAAATGCAATCAAAGGCTTCCTGCCTGAACGGATTATCCCACTCTTGCTTGCCATGGCAGGAATTTCGGATGAAACGACCTACAGCCATATGAAGAAACAGGAGTGGAGCAAGTTCACGAGCTTGATCAAAGCTTTTCCACTTACCATTACGGGGACGCTCTCTCTCGAGGAAGCGTTCATTACAGGTGGCGGTGTGAGTGTAAAAGAGATCGATCCACGTACGATGAGATCCAAACTCATGGATGGGTTATATTTTGCTGGAGAGGTCATGGACGTCCACGCCCATACCGGCGGCTACAACATCACCATCGCCTTTTCGTCTGGCCATTCTGCAGGTACGCATAGTGCGCAGGAAGCATTTGAATTTTTTTACGAGAATGACGTTTAGGTTATGAAGGATTGGGGAAACTATGAATCAGGTTCTCTTTTCATGAAAAGAGAAATCAGCACATTACTCCCCCCTAGTTGTAATGTGCTGGTTTAACAGACCTTACTCCCTTTATCTTCCTAGATGGGGCATCGCCTGCGTGAGCGATGCTTCTTTTTTTTGCCCACCAAAAAGCACCGGCTACAAAAGACGGCAAGTCCATCTTTTCATAGCAGGTGCTTTATCATTGATTATCGGTTTATCCAACAAGGCGGAACAAATACGCAAATCCAGCGAGCAAAAAGCCTAGGCCCAACAGAAAGAACGTATTGGCACGCTGCTTGACGCGCCTTTCGTCTCCCTGAAAATAAGCGTTCATCCGCGATTGCCAACGTTTTGTCCGCGGCTGCACCATGACGAGTATGCCAACTGCCAGTAAGAAGAGAGGAAAGACCATCATCTGGCTCATCCCTTTTTCTTACGACGGAGAAGCCAACCGTTGTCATCTTCGGTTGGTGCGCCTTCGATTACCAGACGTGCCTCCTCCGCAAGCTGGTAGGCTTCTGCGAAAGCCAGTTGTCGAAATGATATCTCTGCCTTCGTCAACAAATCATTGACCTGGCGATTTTGGCGACGATAACGGTTTGTATACTGAATGGCACCCTCTGCCATCTGACAAGTTGTGATAATCCGTTCTGCCATCCGCTCTGTTTCGCCGACCAAATCACTCGCGTCCTGGATCAACATGGCCACCTCTTCCAGATCATAGCGGTACTGTTCCATGATCATTTGCACGCGGCCCAACGTTTGCACGACTTCTTCAAACATGTATTTCAATTGATCCGGAATGCCCGGCAAGTAGCTGCGCTTGATTTGCTGACGGAGTCGGACTAATGTGTTAGAAATTCGCTCCAGTTCATCCAGCGCATCGTCTTCCGTTTCGATGACCAAATACGCTTGCTCTTCTTCTTCCAGAATCATCTCTTCCTGTTCAGGCTGACTCTTCGGCATGACCAGTTCATACTCTTCTTCTTCGTACACAGGCTCCTCCGCTTTGGCTGCTGGAGCTGGCTTTTGTGCTTTTTTATTGAAAAGCTGAGGAATTGCTTGCAACAACACGGAACGTTCAGCTTCACTCAGCTCAGAGGCTTTTCCTCGAACCGCTTGCTCTTCCTCCACTTTCGTCTGCTGGAAAGGCGTCGGCTTTGCAGGATCTTCTTCGCTGTTAGAATGCGCGGTCTCGCTAGCCAGAGTCGGCTCAGGTGTACGAATCTCCGGCTCCACAGGCGCGGATGTCGCAGCTACTTGCTGTAGGGAATCATCCTGTTCCGCCTCTCCTACCTCTGCTCTCTTTTCTTCCTGCACAAATTCTTTTTCATCCTTACCTTGATTCACTTCTGCTTGTGGTTCCGATTCAACTTCTGCATACACCGTCGCTGCGGCTTCATCACGAGCAAGAACACCATCTTCTATCGCTTGATACGTCGCATCAATGAGCACTTCGAACGCTTTGACATGGGTCAACACCATTTCCAGGCTTCCCTCTTCCAAAGCGCTCTTCGCAGACATGACCAATTGCTTTGCCTGCAAAAGAGCATTGTCAAAGGAATCCTGCTTTAATTGAAAGCCGTCACGAACGGCCTGCTCAATTCCTTCCTCCAGATGCTTGAATTCTTCCGGCAATTCCTTTTTCACGCGTTGCACAAGCTTTGGAATGAGCTCCATCGCTTGTCCTACCTGCTCCAAGACTTGCTGAGCTTTTTGTGTGGTTTCGTAGGCGGCAATGTCATCCCCTGCCGCCCGCGCTGTTTTCACGAGTTTTCGCATCGTGTCTACTTCATCCAGCGATGCTTTCAATTCATGGAAAGACAATCCGTACTCCAAGCGCAAATCGGACAAGCGTCGTTCCATCTGTTCCACTTGTTTTCCGATCTCAGGAACAACAACCTTGTTTTCTTGCTTGGTAACGGCCACTTTGGAAGTGTCAGTTTTCAGCTCATCAAGCTCTTCTTCAATTTTTGAAATGGCCTCTCTCGCCTCATTCAGCATGCCAAGTGCCAATGTAAAACGGAAACGATCGCAAGCCTCTTCTGCATCGAGAATCATCATTTCCACATCTGGGATGCGAATGCGCAGCAGGTTTTCTTTTTTGTCAGCCAAGTGGTGGTAACGTACTTCTGTCATGCCGCTGGAACGGCGAAGCGGTTTTTCCACCTCAATGACATTGATCTTCTCAACGAGCTCTTCCTTCCAATCCTCTACATCGTCTACTTGGGCAAAAATAGCACGACGTCTGATCATTGCGTAAATCAAACCGATCGATAGCCCAGCAAATACCGCACCAACCAGATAGATCCACCAGGGAATCCCTCCGAGTGTGCTACTGCTTTCGCTCTCTCCCGCTTTACTAGCGTCGGTCGCATCCGGTTTTGCTGTTGCTTGCTTGCTTTCAATACGGCTAAGCTCCCTGTTTACTTCCGCGATTACAGTTTGTATACCGGTCAAATACTGCTTTTGTGTGCGGAATGCGTCATAAAAAGACGCGATCTTTTCATGCAGCATTGCCATCGTGGCACCTTTTTCCTGCAATGAAGGACCGGCATAAATCCCCAGCTGCTCGGTGTTCATGTCAAGTACGATCATCAGTGCATCATCGGCCAAATTGTAATTGTCAAACAGCTTTTGCGCGTAAATATCTGGAGATTCAGCTTCCGGTGCAGTGCTTTCCACTACCACGACTTTGTAGCTGCCGGGTATCCCGTTCAAAGAATTTGCAAAGGCCGTTCTGTCTTCTTTTTTCAAATAGTTGTCAGCGTCCTGAACAACTTCGTCTTTTTTATCTGGAAACGGCGTTGCATAAGCCGGATTCGTATATAACAACATGCCTGCCAAACAGAGCATGAATAGTTTTCGTTTCACTTGTCATACATCCCCTTACTAGAATCATTCATTGGGAGAGGCCACGCCTAAGCGGGCAGCAAAGAACCTCGCAGATAACACATAATCGAGGTTTGCAGCCATTGGACGAAATCCTCGGAAGATGGCTCCAGATCATAGACCTGGCGAACCATTTGTGGTTGCAAAAATGGATATATCATCTGGCTCGTCATAGCCAGTACTGTACGATCAATAGAGACGGGCAAAAACTCACCCGAGACGACACCGCCCTCGATCACACGCGAAAGCCCGTGCTTCCATCGGCTCATATACAGTGTCATCACTTCACGTGCAAGCATGGATTCTACGCTCAGCTCACGGTGAATCAAACGTGTGATAGGCGCATGCTCACATTGAAATTGCAAATACAGCTGCACAACTTGTTCCAATCGTTGATAGGCAGGGATGTTTTCCTGCTCGTTTTCCAGTTCTTCCAAAAGGCGAAACAACGTCTCAAAGTAGGAAGCAATCAGCGTCTCCAGGACTCCTTGCTTCCCTTCAAAGTGATAGGAAATCAGCGCGGAATTTACTTGAGCAACAGAGGCAATTTGTCTTACGGAGGTTCCTTTGTAGCCATGAACATCAAAAAGCTTCGCTGCTGCGGATAAAATACGCATTTTCGTCTGATCCATCAGGCATCTTTCCCATTGTACAGATTATTCGACGAAAAAAGATAGTCTTGTTGTAAGTTCGACAATGTTTTCCATGATTCCTTCTCACAATGCTGATTCCACCGAAAAAAACCGCTACCGCATAGATTTTCTTCCACATAAGAAGTACGTAAAAAGTATCGAGTACGTTACCTTATCTTTTTAATTTTCCCTGACAGAAAAAAGACGCTCCTGTCTGTTTTGCAAGAGGAACGTCTCACTTGATTACTCTTACTTCCTATTTGCTTTTTTCCGTTGGAGCTATGATGGGGGCTACCGTTCCATATTGCTGCAAATATGTTTCTACTTGCGTATGCTCTTTTACACGCTGATCGTTCAAATCGTACGAAGATCGGATTGACATCGTCATGTTCGTGGGGAGCATCGTTTTTTTGTTGTAGTGAATCGTGTACTCTGCCTCCACCTCCATCTGGTTCACGAGCTCGTTTACGTCCACCTTCTTCTTGGACTGAATCGTGGGTCCGGAATGATGGGCAGGCGTTCCTCTCCAATTGCCTTCCGAGAGTGACATCGCTATCTTCAGCTTCGGTATGTAGGGTTTTTCTCGCCCTGCTATCGATTGGACTTTTGCTCCCGACTTTGTTTGTTCTTGCATTTGGGTAACAAGCCAGCTCTTTAGTTTGGCAGAATCCAATACCACTCCGATCGCCTCAAAATCGTCTTTTGGATTGTCATCAGGCAACATCCGGACGTTTCGTTTCATATCGTCTATTTGCTGAAACGAAGCAATGGGGTTCCAGTTGTTCATTTCTTGATGCAGGGCCGGACTATCTCCTGCAACATGGTTCCAGCCTTCGTTTTGTCCATCCTTGGTGTACAGCTTGTCCCCTTGGCTGAGCAAGGATAGGTTGTCCACTCTGTTTTCCTCTGGTACGGAGAGCTTCACGTTCATGTAAACAGCCTCTCCGTCTTTTCTTCCCGAAAAGTTAACCATGTTCGCATTGGCACTGTTCGCCGTCAACAGCTTGGTTTGGCCGTAGAACGCATACGATTTTTGTGCATCGAACTTGTCACGCACCTGCTCAAACGTTGTATTCGCATCCTGCTTCACTCTCATTTGGTTACAGCCACCCACAGCAACTGTACACGCTAGAGCCATCACGCAAATGGGCCAATACTTCTGCATCGATGCTACCCTCCCTCGGTTACCCTTAGGTCAGCCTCATGTGAGGTCCCAGGGTAATAGTCCCTTTTAGCGTTTCCGGGGAGGAATAGGCTTATTCTACTTGCAAGCCTCTCTTGCGCGATTAGGTTTTACAGGTGGTAATACAAGACTCGATCCTGCTCTCTCACTTCAATCTGATGGAGAATCATCAACAAATCGATGTGCCCCAATGTCTCGGATAGCGTTAATGGCAATTCTTTTTGGTACAAGCCCGGAAATAAGAGAGCATTCAGTTCAAAAGCTGTCTTTTCTCCATCTGCAAGAAGCCTGCGGAGCATGTCTGTTCTCTCCCAGTTCTTTTGCAGACGAGTGAGTATGAGCTCTCGATGATTGTAAACCGGTTCACCGTGTCCACTCAGGACTTGTTCGATCTCCATGTCCGCACACATTTGCAGCGCTGTGCGGTATTGGATCAAAGTCAGTGGTCTTGTACTCGTACGATTCCGGGGTGGTTCAATAAACGCATTGGATGAAATGCGCTTAATGATATGGTCTCCACCAATCATGACTTGATCCTTTGCCCGATACAACGACAGATGGCTTTGGCTGTGTCCCGGCGTATACAGTACTTGCCAGTCCTCCAGGTACGGCACCTTTTGCTCATGCTTCAGATGAAAGTCAATCTGGCTTGGCGCAGAAAACGTCTTCATCAGCTTGTGGAATTTCGAGATAATGACCATCATTTTTTCTGGCACACCGCTCTGGATGTACAGCTCTTCGAAAAACTGATCATGAAAAGTCATAAACTGCTCATCCTGCTGTACATAAGGTGTTGCCTGCGGATGGGCAAATGTCTTCGCTCCCGATCGCTCCCGTACTTTTTCTAACTGCCCGCAATGATCCACATGATGATGCGTCAGTATGACTTGATCGATCTCTTGCACGCTTACCCCAACCGATTCTAAGCCTTCTGTTAAGGCCACCCACGCAGCGTCGGTCAATGGGCCCACATCAACTAAGGTCAAGCGCTCCCCTTTTAGCAAGTAAACGTTTACTGCCCCCACATCAAAAGGAGTAGGTATTTCCAGACAATAAATATCAGGTGCTACTTGCATCGCGATCCTTTGCTTGCCATCATTTGTTGTCATTTTTTATCTACCTCTCAAGTTTTTTGCCTTTTTTTCCGAAAAGAGAAAAGAGCCATTGTTTTGGCTCTAGGCGAGAACAACTTGATTTCTACCTGAATTTTTGGCTTCATACAAAGCTATATCTGCTTGATGGAACAGCGCTTCTACACTCAGGTTTACATCCATCTCCCTGCTCCATTTCGCTAGTCCGCAGGAGATCGTGACCTGTGGAGACGTCTCCTGCTCGACGCATTCCCGTATGCGCTCTGCCACGGAATGCGCGGTGTTTTTGTCCACACGCGGCAAATAAACAGCGAGTTCCTCTCCGCCCCATCTTGCCGCGATATCACTGTCTCGAATGCTATGTCGAATCAGATTGGAGACCTGAATCAGTACCTCGTCCCCTACCTGATGACCAAACGTATCATTCACGTTCTTAAAATAATCAATATCGATCAAGATCAACGAGCCATTGTTGTCTTTTTGTAATGATCCTCTTACTCGTTCATTCAAATGTCTTCTCGTGTACAGACCTGTCAAATTATCCGTAATGACCATTCGTTCCATTTCATTATGCAGGACCGCGTTGGTCATTGCCAAGCTCGCGTGCTGGCCAAAGATTTCGAGGAGTTTGTAGTCGTCAAAACTAAAAAAATGATAACGGGAATCTGCGACTAAAAGGACTCCACTAATCTCACCTTCAACAACGAGTGGAACCCCCATGAAGGAACAGCACGAAAAGAGCGAAAAAGGAAGCGGTCCTGCCCCTGGCTGAGCAAGCAACAATGCCTGCTTGTTTTGCAAGATTTGCTGAAATGGCTTTTCATTAGAATTGATAGCCTGGCCATTGAATGCTGGTATGGAGGAAGAGAGCACATCGAAGCAATCTTCTCCTGGCGTTTTTCGCAAAATAGCACAAAACTCCGCATCAAAAGTAGCCCGCATCATTGTCGTAACAAAATCGAGAATTTCCTTTAAATCAAGACTTCTGTTCAACTGGCGTGCCATCTCATTAATCAAACGCAATTCTCGAATTAAATTGCGCGATTGCTGATAGAGCTGTGCGTTTTCAAACGCAGTGCCAGCAGTATCCGCCAAGATCGAGATGTAATCCTTTTCATGCTGATTCAAGGTGATTCGCTGATCGGATGTCACTTGCAAAACTCCGTAGATGCCTTGCTTGCCCAAGAGCGGCGCTGCGATCACCGTCACCTGTTGCTCCCCTTCTCCCACTTCTTCGGCAATGAGACGTCCTTCCAAATAGGCCTTGGTACTGGTTGACGGCTCTACTTCTTGAAAAGATAGCTGTTTGACCGGGGTGGTTGCATTGGGTTCAACCGTCAGGAAAAGCTCTGCTGACAAGTACGGATAAAGGCTGGGAATGCTCGTCACGATTTCATGCAAAACATCATTCACATCAATCGATGCCTGAATCTTAGACATCAACTGATACAACAAGTCTTTTTTGCTCGCTTCACGACGCAGGTCGTCCGACATGATCGAACGCCAAAGCGCAACGCTTGCCTTCGCGCCTACTTCCTGCAAAAAAGCTACATCCCGTTCATCGTACACGCAATCTGTTTCTTCGGGTGGCAGATGCAAAAACAATGCGTAGAGCGGCGTTTGGTTCAAGGAGACAGGCACGACGACAAGCCTGTGGTCATCCAAAATGGATGGCATGATTGGCGCCGTACCGAATCTCGAAACCAGTTGGGCAATGTGGGTTTGTCCACCTTCGGCCACTTGCGTTGTTACGCTCTCCTGTGGAATCAATGTGGCATTGTCAGCGAGCTTAACGACCGAACAATAGCCTTTTTGGATAATGTCACTAATCTGACCCGTCAAGCTTTGCAGCAGCTCTTTGGCCGTATCATGCAGCGTCAAATCCATGACAATCTGGCTGGTCACGTGTTGAATATAAGCATCATATCCCATGCGAATCAACGGCTCTAGCCCGCGCATGTAGGATGACAAATCGAAGTGGATCTGATCTGTGGGCGCTATTATGCCAATGACAGCTCGAACCCTTCCATCTTCTTCACACAAAGGAAAGGCTCCACACACATTATTTGTTTCACTTCTCGTTTTGACTACGATCTCTTTGGAAGAAAGTGCCTCTACAACAAAATCAAAGACTTTACCAATCGATACATCGTGTTGCAGGGTAAGCCCTTGAGAATTCCGAGATGGACCAACCTGCATTTCCATGAAGTTGATTACGCGGCCCCCGGAATCTGTCAAGAAAAGGATGCCTGGGCGCTTTTCCGGCCAAGATTGTAAGATAAAATGGGCCGTGTAGGAAAAGACCGTCTCTAACTTCCCCAACATTTTACTTGACACGAGAAACTCCCTCTCTCAGCATTTTCTCAAGCTTTCAAATGGTCTGTATCATTAACGGATAGAACTTCCCACCTGCGATCTACATACCGAAATATCGTAATACCGGTATTATCGATACGTGTAATCCCCGTTCCTTGTTCTCCTACCGTCACATAATGCAAGAAGCTATTAATGAGACCGCCATGCGAGACAACGACAATCGCCTCACCTGGATGACTTCCTGCTATTTCTGTCATGGCAGCTACCGCTCGACGCTGCATGTCTTCGAATGTCTCGATTCCACAGGAGGCCTCATCCTGATTCTCAAATCGCTCACGTATTTCTTCATAGGTGAGCCCCTCCCACTCCCCATAGCAGCGCTCTCGCAAGGTTGGCCGCGTTGAAACAGAGGATTGGAAGTTATCAGCAATCTTGGCAGCCGTATCGCGCGCACGACTAAGATCACTCGAATAAAAAGCGTGAATCGTCTCGCCTTGGAACCTGTCTGCTACTTGCTCGGCCTGGCGTACCCCGAGCTCGTTCAATGCGATGTCACTGTGGCCTTGTATACGGCGAACCTGATTCCACTCCGTCTCTCCATGACGAATGAGATACATGATGGTTTCCAAAACGATTTATCTCCTTACCGTTCTGTATTCTTATGGATAGTATTTCTTATTATATAAGATGCATGTTCACAATTCTAGATTGATAAAAAAACATTTGGTACAAAATTCCTATATTTCATTCCTTTCTGCAAATACCGGGAGCTTTTTTTCATGGATTTGAACTGAAACGAACTTTTACTTCCCCTCGTCAGAGGTGATAAGAAGAATATGACATCGTTGGAGGGGTTCCTATGAAACCGTGGATCATTCGGTCTAGCTCATTTGTTCTATCTGCCAGTCTGTTGCTGCCTGTCGCACAAGCGCATGCACAATCACCTCATGTGAGTACCAATAATATGGCGACTACTGTGTCACAAGCAGACTCCGTGGCACAAGCCAAAGCAAAGCTCTCCAAGGAAGCTGCCTTGGCACTCGCTACAAAAATAGTGCCTACCGCCGGGATGACAGTGCAAGATGTATCATTTCGTTCAGCGGATAGCTGGCGCCCATTTCCTGAATGGTCGTTTAGTTGGGTGAAGAAAAATCCGGAAAACGGCAAAGTCCTTCTATCATATAGCGTCAGTATCCACGCCAATACAGGCGAGCTGACTTCCTATTCGCGTCATGAGCAGGGAGCATCCTCGCTTCCCTATGCTAAGCGAATTTCCTACACGGAGGCGCAAGAGCAGGCGAAGCGTTTTTTGGAGAAAAACAATGCAGGAAAAGCAGCGGAAACAAGATTATATACTCGCGACATGCCAGAGCCAAAAACTCCGCTGAACGCAGAAGTCTTCTATAATTTCCGTTTTGTTCGTGACGTGGATGGCATTCTCTTTCCCGACAACGGCGCAGAAATCACCGTAGATGCTTCCGGTACTGTGACCAACTATTCTCTGTCCTGGAACGACGTGACTTTCGAGGATACGGATACGAAAATCTCAGAGGACGAAGCCGAGAAACTGTTTAAAGAACAAGCGAATCCAAAACCAGTTTACCTGCTGCCGTGGGAGCGAATGGAGACGCAAAACAACAAGCCATCCCTAGGTTATATGAATCCCTTCACCTTTTATATTGATGCGGAGACTGGCAAAGCAATGACACAATCGTTGACCTCGTATCAAGCACCGAAAGATCCTGAGCCTGTAAGCAGCAAAGTCCTTCCTGCACGCCGCAGCGGACAACCGCTCTCCCAAGAGGAAGCTGTACAATGGGCATTGAAAACATTGAATTTGTCCAACTACGAGCTTCGTTCTGCCAATTACAATGAAAAAGACTTCCGTGGCAATCGCCCTGTCTGGGATCTCGAATTCGGCGAAAAAGGCAATAGCGAAGACGGATTTGCGTATGTCTCCGTGGATGCTGTAACCGGCGACATCTACCGATTGAACAAGGACTTCCGCGGCCATAAAGAAAAAACAACCGCTACTAAAAAACCAGATATGGAAAAATTCAAAGCAAAAGCGATGGAAGCGATTCGCGAACTGGCTCCAACCATGGCCCACCAGCTTTACTGGACAGAACGTATTGAGGAAGAAAATCAACCCGTTGTTGATTCCGAGCGGACGCAGATCCGATTTGAGCGTTTTATCAATGGAATTGCTGCAGCTAGCGGCTCTGCCCATTTCACGTTTGATATAGAAACAGGCGATCTGCTGAATTACAGCGCTGATTTGGGCAACGAAACATACCCGACACAAGTTCCCAAGCACCTGCCTGCTGCCGAAGCGAGCGAGAAGTGGTGGACCGAGACAAAAGCAGAGGAAGTATACGCCCTCGTCCCTCTTACTCCTGAGGATGCCAAACGCGCAAAAGAGCAGCCTTCCTACACACCGAAGCGAACCGCCAAGATCGTTTATCGGGCGACCATTACGCCATTTGAGCAGCCGTATTACCTTGACGCTGTAACAGGCGAGTGGAGCTCCACCTCTACTGGCAAAACGATTGCACTGCATCGTCCGGCTCCTGCCGATTTGGAAGGACATCCAGCAGAGAAGGAACTTTTGCTGATGTATGAATACGACGCACTTACACTTGAAAACGGTAATATTATGCCGCAAAAACCGATCACACGTGGCGAAATGATTGAGATGCTCATGATCAGTCTCAATCAAGGCAGAAACTATCCACAGTACTCTCTGGAACGCAAGGCCACCTATAGCGATGTGGCAAATGGCTCCCGCTTCTTCTCAGCCGTGGAAGGTGCTGTTGATCGCGGACTTCTCGATAAAAATGCTTCCAAGCTGAACCCAAATGAGACGATTACACGTGAAGAGCTCGCGGATATGATTGTTCGTGCACTCGGTTACAAAAAACTGACGGACTTCCCTGGCATGTTTCAATCCGGGCTCTCAGACATTGCCAATTCGAAGTACCGCGGTTCGATCATTATCGCGACTACACTCGGTATTGTGCCGACCGATAAGCAGAAGTTCCAGCCGCAGAGCCTCGTCCCTCGTGCCGATGCAGCCATTACCTTTACCCGTTTCCTCGAAAAACGGGATAATCCAGACGGTCCGGTTACTTTGTTGCGAAAATAAAACCCAAAAAGCGCCATCCATCCCACTTCTTGCGGCGGATGGTGCGCTTCTTTCCCCTTGACTTTACTATGACGCGCCTAGTATTATTGAATGTATGTGTACAGGGTAGCATTGATTGTAGGTAAAAACGGAAGGATGTACCCTCTTAGTTCCCTCCCTTTACAGACTGCGGCTGATCATCTGTGAGGAGCACGATGCGGAAACGCTACCGTCCGAAGTTCGTGTAGATAAAGTAGGAACTAACCTGCCGGAAGTAAACACCTGCGAATCCATATTAAAGGAGAATGAAAACATGTCACGTTACACAGGACCTCGTCACAAACTGGCTCGTCGTCTGGGTATTTCCCTCGATGGTACAGGAAAAGACATCAAACGCAACTTCCCTCCAGGTCAACACGGTCACAACAACCGTCGTAAACTGAGCGAGTACGGAATCCAGTTGCAAGAAAAGCAAAAACTGCGCCACATGTTTGGCCTTAACGAAAAACAATTCCGCCGCACTTTCGACAATGCTAGCAAAATGGCTGGCGTAGTGGGCGAAAACTTCATGAAATTGCTGGAATCCCGCCTGGACAACCTGGTATACCGCATGGGCTTTGCTCCAACTCGCCCAGCTGCTCGTCAGTTGGTAAACCATGGTCACTTCCTGGTAAACGGCAAAAAAGTAAACATCCCATCCTACCGCGTACAACCGGGTGATGTAATCTCCATTCGTGAAAAGTCCCGTGGTCTGCAACTGATCAAGGACGCTCTGGAAAGCCGCACTTTCCTGCCGAACTACGTTACATTCAACGATGCTGCTGCTGAAGGTACCTTCACTCGTCTGCCAGACCGTGAAGAAATGCCAGCTGAAATCAACGAAGTTCTGATCGTTGAGTTCTACAGCCGTTAATCGTCTGAGGATAAAAAGAAAAAGAGTAGTGCCGCTTGTCGGCCTGCTCTTTTTTTATGTATTTGCTTTACGCCACGCTTTCTCCAGCTCCAACACCTCTCGGATGAATTCATCTTTCTGATTGCTGTGTTCAATTGTCTCCTCCTATGAAATCTATTTTCTCATCCCACTCTATAAGCTTAATAATGTCTGTAAAACGCAATCAATCACATGCCGTTGACAACTTCCAACGTTTTTTGACACATTTTGCTATCTCCTGCGCATTTTCTATCCTCTAGGTTCCTCGTATGGTATAATCAGGGGGTATGCTAGGGGGTCGTAGATTATGTCGAATAACCACACATCTTCCTCTGAACCGACGAAGAAAAAGCGACGCAGAAGCCGCGGTAGAACGTTCTGGATCATCTTCCAAATCGTCTTCGTGCTAGGGCTTATGGGAGCTGCAGTCGCGGGAGGAATCGTGACAGGTTATGTTGCCGCACTCGTGAAGGACGAGCCTGTGCGCAGCAAGGAGGAACTGGAGAATAAAATCTTCACCAACTATCTGACTGGATTCGCCTACTACAACGACGGCTCTCTGATTGGCCAATTGCGGGCCGAAGAAGGCGATCGACGTTTAGTGAAGAAAGCAGACGTTTCTCCCTATTTGATTAATGCCATCATCGCAACTGAAGACAAAACCTACTACCACCACTCTGGAGTTTCGCTTCAATCTACCATGCGCGGAGCGATTCAGGAAATTACCAACCAGCCTGTCGTCACAGGTGGTAGTACGATTACACAGCAGCTTGTAAAAAATACAATCCTTTCTGCTGAAGTTAGCCACACCCGTAAGGCCCGTGAAATCTTTACCGCGATTCGAATCGAGCGCATGTTTTCCAAAGATCAGATTCTGGAAGCCTACATGAACGAAATTTACTTCGGAAAAAACGCCAACGGATCAAACGTATACGGCGTTCAGGCTGCCGCAAAAGGGATTTTTGGCAAAGATGTAAAAGAGCTGGGGCTCGCTGAGGGCTCATATCTTGCGGGCATGATTCAAAACCCAGGTGCCTACTCTCCGTTCCGTGCAGAAAGCTATCAGCGCGGGAAGGAACGCCAAGAAATGGTGTTGGATCGCATGCTGGAAAATGGCTACATCACACAAACCCAATACGATGGAGCTCTCGCCAGTGATTTGAAGGCACAGCTAGCAAAACCGACGCAGCAAGCTTATCGGGAAGTACCATTCTTGATGATGGAAATTGAAGATCGTGCCGCACGTCAACTTGTGGATGCAGACCTCTTGGAAAAAGGACGAGACAAATCAACCATCGGCCGCAACGAATACCGACAGCTCGTTGAAGAGAAACGTCGCGACATACTGCGAAAAGGGTACAAAATACATACCACAATCGACAAGAGCGTATATGACATCATGCAGGCTGTTGCAGCCGATCCGAAAAACTTCGGTAAGAATCGCACCTATACGATTCGCCGCTCTAACGGCAAAACAGAGAAAATCGAAAATGCTCTGGAAGAAGTCGGCGCAATGCTGATTCACAACAAAACAGGAGCCATCCTCGGCATGATCGGGGGACGTGACTTCAAGGTGGAACAGACAAACCACGCCACTGTACCTCGTCAGCCTGGTTCGGCCATGAAGCCACTTGCCGCTTATGCTCCTGCTTTTGAACTGGGATTGCTCCAGCCAGCATCCCCAATCGATGATGCTCCCGTGCTACTCGCTGACGGCCAGAACGGTTCTCATTTACCTAAGAACTGGAACAACAAATGGCAAGGGATGATGAGTGCCCGCGAAGCGCTGCGGATGTCCTGGAACATTCCGGCGATCAAGACGTATTTGAAAGTTGGCATTCCAACGGCTCTCGAATACGTAAAGAAAATGGGAATCACTACATTGGTAGAGGCTGACAACTATGCAGCAACTGGTGTAATTGGCGGTCTTACCTACGGAACAACTGTTGAGGAAATTACAAACGCCTATGGGACATTCGCAAATCACGGTTCTTTCGTGGATGCCTATCTGATTGACCGAATTGAAGATAGCACCGGAAAAGTCATTTACCGACATGAGACTAAACCAGTGCAAGTGTACAGCGAGCAAACAGCATACTTGATCACGGATATGATGCGTTCCGTTGTCAATAACGGTACAGGCACACACATCCGCAAATACGTGCCGCGCAAAGTTGATGTGGCAGGTAAAACCGGAACAACGAACAACAGCAACGACCTCTATTTCGTCGGTTACACGCCAGAGCTGTCCATGGGGGTATGGGTTGGCTTTGACGAGCCATATCCAATGCCAGACGCGGACAAATATGTTCCGATGGTCGTATGGGGTAAGGTCATGAAGGATGTCATTGCGAAGCATCCGAACCTTTCACCTCCTGATTCCACCTTTAAAAAGCCGGCAGGAATTGTCAGCGCGACTGTTGACTCGAAATCAGGTCTTTTGCCAAGTGAGCTTTCGAAAGAAGCTGGCCATTTGATCACTGATTTGTTCAACAGCAAATTCGTTCCGAGGAAGGTGGACGATACCCACCAAAAAGCACGCGTCATTACTTATAATGGCCAACGGTATTTGGCGAAGGAAGGGACACCTGAAGATTTTGTTACTGAAGGCGTCTTCTACCGCTCACCTGATCCGCTTCCTACCAAGGAGCAAATTCAAGCGAAAAACAGCAGAGTCGCCACCCAACCACCAGATTGGGAGCAGCGTCTGCCTGACAGGGAAGATCCTCGCACAGAGACAGGTGGCGCACCATCTTCGCCAAGCGGTGTAACAGCTACAGGCTCAGGCAAGCAAGTTACGCTTACGTGGCAGTCAGCCAAAGAAGCTGACTTGGTCGGTTATCGCATCTACCGTGCTGATGTTCAGAACGGCTTTGTCAAAGTAGCGACTGTGAAAGATCCATCGGAATTGACTTTTGCCGATACGACTGCAATCCATCGAGATTTAGGCTATTATGTCACTTCTGTGGATATCGCCGGCCATGAATCGCAGCCTTCCGCAATCGCTTCTGTCGGTTCATCACAGACATGGCAGTTGCCTGATCCAAATCAAGGTTCGGAAACAGGCATCCCGAATCCGATAAACAATAACGGGAATGGTCAAACAGATCCAGGCGGAACGGAGACGAACCCAGCAGATGGATCAGGAGGCACGAATACAAACACAGATTCCACTTCACTACCTGCTGCTCCAAAATCCTTGTCTATCAAAAATACACCTAACGGTTGGCAGCTAAAGTGGAACGGAAGCAGCTCGTCTGAGCAGATGTACAACGTATATTTCAGCCCTGACTCAGCAAGCGGCTATTTGCTACTCGGCACCGTCTCTAGCACAAGCTTTACACACGCGGCAGAAGTACCGAATGGCAGCAACTATTACATTACCGCAGTCAACAGTTACGGAGAATCGCCACATTCTAACATCGTAACTGCCAACACCACAGAATAAACTGGAATGACAACTGACAGAGATGGTTAGACGCCATCTCTGTTTTTCTACAAACGTAAGGGGGGGAACTGATGGAGCACGTCAAACGCTATCATTCATTGAGCCTAATGGTGAACAACAAGGAGCTGCTCGTCGAAGGACCGATTACAGGAAGTTATCTAGCCTCATTACGCTTCGATGAAGGACTGAAAGCTTTTCGTATCCCTGAACAGCAACACGAAGCTCTCATCGAAATCGCTGATTTGCCTGAAGGGCGCATTATTATTGCACGCGAAGGAGACCTCGTCCTCGGCTACGTGACCTTTCTGCACCCCGATCCACTGGAGCGATGGTCACAAGCCCAACTGCCTGATTTGCTGGAGCTGGGCGCGATTGAAATCAGTCATAAAGTGAGAGCAGGTGGCGTAGGCAAAAAGCTGCTGGAAGTCGCCTTCTTGGACGACGCCATGGAAGACTACGTCATTATTACAACGGAGTATTATTGGCATTGGGACCTGAAAGGAACAGGACTCGATGTATGGCAATACAGAAAGGTCATGGAAAAGGTCATGGGCAGCGCAGGCCTGAGCTGGATGGCGACAGACGACCCGGAAATATGCTCACATCCTGCCAACTGTCTAATGGCCAAAATCGGCAAGCGTGTACCGCCAGAAACAATCGTTGCCTTTGATGCTATGCGGTTTCAAAATCGTTTTCTTTACTAGTTTGGATGCCTTTTGATTCCAGGAGGTCACTCTTATGCGTATTGAAGAGATTATGCGGAAAAAAATTGTCACGATCCAGCCTTCCACTACAATCGGAGAAGCACTTCTTCTCCTCCGTGCAAACAGAATCAGGCATTTGCCTGTCATTGAAAACGACTCACTCGTAGGCATTGTCTCGGACCGCGACCTGCGAGACGCTCTCCCCTCTCGCCTGCTCACACATGACGATGATGACACCGTCCTGCACAAGCCTGTAGCCGATATCATGAATCAACAAGTCATCACAGCCCATCCACTGGATTTCATCGAAGACGCAGCCCTCCAACTATACGAGCACAAAATCGGCTCTCTACCCATCGTCGAAGGGAATCGGCTCGTAGGATTGATCACGGAATCGGATCTTTTCTCTAGCCTGATCGAACTTTTCGGCGTTAACAAACCTAGCTCCCATATCGAAGTAGAAGTAGACGACCGCGTCGGCATGCTGGCAGAAGTCAGTCAAGTGTTTCGCGATGCACAGGTAAATGTCACGAGCGTCGTGGTCTTTCCTGGGAAAAAGCCGGCGAAAAAGAACCTTGTTTTTCGGGTACAGACCATTGATCCGCGTATCGTGACGCAATTGCTCCTTGAAAAAGGCTTTTCCGTAATCGGCCCTACGGAAGGAGGGATACCCCAGTGAGCCGAAATGCTCGTCTGATCTACTCTCCAGACTACACGCAATATTATTTTCATGATGATCATCCGTTCAACCAGCGTCGTCTGCTCCTCACACACGATCTGATGAGCAGTTACGGAATACTCCAAGACTCAGACATCCTGACTCCCCGACCGGCGACAGATGAAGAACTCGCCCTGGTGCATGACCCACGCTATATCCAATTTGTTCGTGATCAGGGCCATAGTGAACACGAGCTTCCGCAGGCAGCCAGTTATGGCTTGGGAACAGAGGATGTTCCCTGTTTTTCAAACATGCATGAAGCGTCCTCGCTGATCGTCGGAGGTACGTTAAACGCAGTGGACGCGGTTATGAGTGGACAGGCAGAACACGCCTTCAATCCCGCCGGTGGACTGCACCATGCCTTTCGTGGGCGCGCCTCCGGATTTTGTATCTACAATGATTGCTCCGTCGCGATCGCTTATTTGCGAAAAAACTGGAATGCGCGCGTGTTGTATATCGACACTGATGCCCATCATGGGGATGGGGTACAGTGGGCGTTTTACGATGACCCTCATGTATTGACTGTATCCATTCACGAAACAGGAAAGTATCTCTTCCCGGGAACAGGCAATTTGTCTGAACGTGGTGATGGAAGCGGTTACGGTTATTCTGTCAACGTTCCACTGGATGCCTTCACAGAAGACGATTCTTTTCTGGAAGTATATGAAGAGCTGGTGTCAAAGCTAGCGGCTGGCTTCAAGCCGGATGTCATCCTGACCCAAAATGGTTGTGACGCTCATGCATACGACCCCCTCACCCATTTGTCTTGCTCGATGAAAATTTATCAAGCGATTCCTCGCCTTGCTCACCGTCTCGCTCACGAATATTGTGACGGTCGTTGGATAGCAGTAGGAGGTGGGGGTTACGATATTTGGCGAGTGGTGCCACGGGCGTGGACACTGGTATGGAGTGAGATGAGTGATCAGCCTCTTGCGGACGGTGATCTTCCCGAAGCCTGGCTCAAGCGCTGGCAGCCTGAGACGGATTTGCCCTTGCCACCTCGGCTTTTTGACGAACCATTCCCAACAATCCCACGACGAGCAGAGATCACGGAAAAAAATCGGCTTACGTTAGAACGTGCGATGCTGTACGCACCTACTGGATCAGAGAAGTAAAAAAAAGCGTCCTGTCCTCGTACCTTTGGGTACTGGTCAGCACGCTTTTTCTATTCCAAACTCTATTTCACCAGCTCTTCCAGCTCAGACGGTGCAAAGCCTTTTACCGCTTTATCACCTACGACTGTAACAGGCACACCCATGAAGCCAAAGCGCTCCACTTCTTCTTGATAGGCACGACTCGTCATGACATCGCGCACTTCAAAGGTAACACCTTTTGCTGTCAGCCAATTCTTAACCATGTCGCAATCCACACAGTTTTTCGTCGAGTAGACAATCACTCCGGCAGTTGTCGATGCTTGTGTTGCTGTCAGCATATTACGGACAATCGCGTAGGAGCGCTGGGAAGCCAGCTTGGTAAATTCCACGAAGTTTACATGCGCGGAGCCGTCTGCTTTATCGGACATCGAACGAACCACGACAAACGGCACGCCATTCATCGCACATACTTGTCCAACAGATGCCCCTTCCATTTCGGTGCAGTGTGCTGCGAATTGCTCATACAGCCATTGAACCTTTTCCCGACTGGCAACAAACTGGTCACCGGACAAGATACGCCCGCTCACTACTTGAACTCCCGCTTCCAGCTCCTTGCCCGCATCGATCGCTTGCTGCATCAGCCCAGCATCCGCTTGCCAAGTCCATTGCTCTGTAAACGGAATCTGTCCTGGCTCAAAGCCAAGTGGTGTCACATCGATATCATGTTGGATGCAATCCGTCGAAACTACAATATCACCAATATTTAATTCAGGGTGAACGGCTCCTGCTACACCTGTGAAAATGACACGTTCCACTTGGAATGAATCGATGAGGATTTGTGTCGTCACGGCAGCATTCACCTTGCCGACACCTGATTTGCACAGCACGACATCCTTGCCTTCCATTTTACCTGTGTAATAGGTAATGCCTGCTTTGGTGGCTGTAGTTGTCTCTTGCATCGCTTCCAAGTAAAGCGCGATTTCTTCATCCATCGCGCCGATAATTCCGTAACGCATTTCCCATCCCCCTCTTGCTGTCAATTACCTATGTCCCTTTACCGATCAGGCTTGATCGGGTTTTGTGCTCTCCCGATACTCAATTCGATGCGGCAGCAGCACGACATGCTCTTCGACATTTTCGTTATTCATGTACTTGGTCAACAGGCGCATCGCCACCGCACCAATATCGTACATGGGCTGTACGACAGAAGTCAGTCGTGGACGTACCATTTCAACCAGACGAATATTATCGTGACCAATGACTTCGATGTCACCTGGCACGTTCAAGCCAGAATCTTGAATGGCATGGATCGCGCCAATGGCCATCTCATCATTTGCTGCAAAAATCGCCGTCGGCGGATTTTTAAGAGCAAGAAAAGCTTTTGTAGTGGACAAGCCGGATTCATAAAAATAGTTGCCTGTCGCAATCAGCTCTTCATCCAGCTCGATACCCGCATCTTTCAACGCCTTTTTATAGCCTTCATAGCGCATCAACCCTGCCAATGGATCGTTTGCAGGACCTGCGATCATCGCAATGCGCTTGTGCCCGCGTGCAACCAATGCTTCCGTCGCATCATATGCGGCTTGGAAGTGGTCAATGCTAACCGACGGAAGTACGTTATCCGCATCGCGAGTCGCGGCGAGTACAGTCGGTACGGAGGTGCTTGTTAATGCCTGCAAATGATCTTCTTTGATTTCTGCGCCCAGGAACAGAAGCCCGTCCACCTGCTTTTCGAGCAAAGTATTAATGAGCTGTAATTCCTTTTCCATCCGTTGGTCAGAGTTACACAGAATGATGTTGTATTTGTACATGGTAGCGATATCTTCGATCCCTCGCGCCAATTCGGAGAAAAACAAACTGGAGATATCCGGGATGATGACACCAACTGTAGTCGTTTTTTTGCTAGCGAGTCCACGAGCAACCGCATTTGGTCGATATCCCAAGCGCTCAATCGCAGCCAATACCTTTTTTCGGGTCAAAGGCTTTACGTTGGGATTCCCGTTGACTACGCGGGAAACTGTCGCCATCGACACCCCCGCTTCTCTTGCTACGTCGTATATAGTAACCGGCATCATGCACCCTCACTTTCCCTATTTTTTGGTTTTCATAAGCGTTTTCATAAATATATGCACCTATGATACGACAAGCCGTATGCCGTTGCAATCGTTTTTGACGGCTTGCGCACCCGTTACTTCATGAGTTTGTTCATCGTTTTCAAAAGCTCATCAATCACTTCATGATCGCCTTGCTGAATGCGATCCATCACACAGCTTTTCATATGTCCTTCGAGGAGCATTTTCCCAACCGCATTCAGGGCGGACTGCACAGCCGCAATTTGATTGAGAATGTCGTCGCAGTAGACATCCTTTTCTACCATTCCGCGAATTCCACGAACCTGTCCCTCTACCCGATTCAGACGGGAGATGAGATTCGACTTGATTTTATCAGGTCTTTCAGTGGACCGATCAGTCGAGCAGCATTGATGGTTGTCTTCCATATGGCCTATCCTCCTTCACCAATATCAGCACGTAATTCTAGCTTACTTGGTCGCCAATGGTTCGTCAAATGAGAAAGGTCCTCCCGCGCGCAGGAAGGACCCTTAAAAGATACCCGAAAGGTATTCTTATGCTCTCGTTGCCACAATCTCGCCTTTGTACAGGCCAGAAGCGAGCAGTTCATCAACGAACTCATTGAACTGTGGAATGTTCAACTGTTGCTTCGCATCAGACAGTGCCACATCTGGATCTGGGTGAACCTCTACCATGATTCCGTCAGAGCCGACTGCGAAACCTGCTTTCGCGCAAGGCAAGAGCAGATCACGGCGGCCTGTAGAGTGCGTCACGTCTACAAACACCGGCAAGTGCGTCTCCTGCTTGAGGAGTGGTACAGCAGAAATATCGAGCGTATTGCGTGTCGCTTTTTCATACGTGCGGATTCCACGCTCGCACAGCATGACTTGTGTGTTCCCTTCGGACAGGATGTACTCTGCCGCGTAGATGAACTCTTCAATCGTAGCAGAGAGGCCACGCTTCAAGAGGATCGGCTTGTTCACACGACCTGCCGCCTTCAGCAGCTCGAAGTTTTGCATATTGCGAGCACCGATTTGGATGACATCGATGTATTTCGTCGCCATCTCAAGATCTGCTGGCGTCACGATTTCACTGATCGTTACGAGGTTGAATTCATCCCCGATGCGCTTGAGAATTTGCAAGCCCTCTTCACCGAGACCCTGGAAGTCGTATGGCGAAGTACGAGGCTTGTACGCGCCGCCGCGCAGTGTGCGCAGGCCGCGTTTTGCGTGGTTTTCTGCTACTGCTCTTACTTGCTCGTAGCTTTCCACGGAGCAAGGACCTGCGATGAGGATCGGATTTTTCCCTCCGAACTCTACGCCTTTTACCGTGATAACCGTATCCTCTGCCTGTTTCTTACGGCTGACGAGGAGTACTTTTTTCTTATCATCGTCTTGCAGATCTAAAGAAACTTGGAAAATTTGCTTGAACAAATGACGAATAGCATTGTCATTGAAAGGACCTTTATTGTTTTCAACGAGCAGATTGAGCATTTGGCGCTCACGCTCTGGGTCAAAACGGTTGCTGCCCTGTTTTTCTTTTTCTTTGCCGAGCTCTTGAACCAAGGTAGCTCGTTTGTTGATCAATTCAAGAATTTGCAGGTTGATCTCGTCTATCCGCTTACGCATAGTTTCGATTTGATCGTGTGCCATCTCTCTCCACTCTCCTCTTTTTATATAGGGATTTATCGATAAATTAGGGTAATTATAATCGATTCAAACACCCTTGTCAGCAGTTTAGCGCCAAAAAGCGCGAAAGTAAATTTTTTCTGTTTTTTTATCTTTTCCAATTATTCGTCAAAACGAAGAAGATTCCTTGATTCGACAGGATTCTTTCCTTTCAAATCGAATAGTTTTGGATATATGTTCTAGCTAAAAGTGATTGTTCCTTTCCGATACAGACCAAAATCACCGATAAGTATTGTAAAGACTTCATGAACAACCTCTTACAAGGAGTGACCTACATTTGTCTGACATCACAGCCCCTGAGCTTATTTTTTCATTAGATATTGGAACGCGCAGCGTCGTCGGCCTGATCGTGGAAACGACCGGCGAGCAGTACCGTGTATTGGACTGCGCAATTCGAGAGCACGATGAACGCTCCATGCTCGATGGGCAAATTCACGATATCGTCGCCGTAGCTAAGGTGATTCAACAAATAAAAGAAGAGCTGGAGGGGAAATATGGCAAGCTGCATCAAGTAGCGGTCGCTGCTGCCGGTCGGTCATTGCGCACCCGCCGTGTGCGTGTGGACATGCCGTTAGCCAGACATGCCTTCATTTCGCGTGAAGATGTTGTCGCTTTGGAGTTTTCCGCTGTACAGGAGGCTCAAGCCGCATTAGCCCAGGAGCTAAAGGATCAAGACGTCACCCGCTATTATTGCGTGGGTTACAGCGTCGTCCATTACCATCTGGACGGAGAGTTGATCGGGAGTCTGATCGACCAGCGGGGTGACATAGCAAGCACAGATGTGATCGCAACCTTCCTTCCACGTGTGGTTGTCGACTCGCTGATCGCAGCACTGAAACGATGCGATCTGGAAATGCAGGCATTGACGCTTGAGCCTATTGCGGCGATCAATGTCCTGATTCCTGTGACGATGCGCCGACTGAATATCGCCTTAGTGGACATTGGGGCAGGTACTTCTGACGTAGCGTTGACTGAGGAAGGGGCAATTACCGCCTACGGCATGGTGCCCGTTGCAGGCGATGAAATCACGGATGCGCTCATGAATGCCTTTCTCATGGATTTTCCGATGGCAGAAGAGGTGAAGCGTCTCTTATCCACCGAGGAGTCCGTCACCTTCACGGACATTCTCGGAATGGAGCATACGCTGAGCGCTTCTGAGGTAACGAGTGCGATTGAGGCAGACATCCAGCAACTCGCCGATAAAATTGCCTTCAAAATATTGGAGCTCAACGGAAAAGCTCCCCAAGCTGTCATGCTGATCGGCGGCGGCAGCCTCACCCCTGGGCTTACCGGAAAAGTTGCTCAGGTCTTAAATATTCCTGCCGCCCGTGTTGCCGTTAGAGGCGGCGATGCGATCAAACAGTACGTCGGAGACAATCCTGCGCTCAGTGGACCTGAGTTCGTAACGCCGGTCGGTATTGCTGTTGCTGCGCGCCGTCACCCGTTGCGCTATGTAACCGTTACGGTCAATGATGCTCCTGTGCGCATATTCGATCTGCGAAAAATGACGTTGGGTGATGCCCTCATTGCATCCGGACTGGATATCCGCCGTCTGTATGGTCGCCCCGGATTGGCGATGACTGTCACGGTAAACGGACGGATGAAAATGATTCCGGGTGGTCACGGTACGGCGCCGGTGATTGAGCGCAACGGGGAGGGCGTCAGTCTCGACACGCCAATCAATGACGGAGACCAAATCACTGTAGTGGCAGGTACAAATGGCGATGATGCACGTGTGTTTGCCAAAGATTTATTCGATGAGCTGGACACGCTTGAAGTGATCTGCAATGACCGTCCCTATTCGCTCGGTCCAGTCGTACATGTTAATGGAGCGGTTGCTACTCTCGATACCTTGATCACTGATCGTGCCGAGGTGGACATCCGTCTTCCGCGCACTGTCTATGAAGTACTGGAGCTCGCTGGACTGAAAACGTCGGCGGAATCGGGCTTGCGTTTTTCCGTGAATGGACAAGATTATTCGATTCCGTCCCGTATCGAGGTGATCGAGCTGAACGGAAGACTAGCGGCTTTGACAGATCTCGTCCGGCAAGGAGATGTCCTCGTCTATCGGCTGGATGAAGTCCCCGCCCCTTCCATACAAGATGTCATTCCCTTGGAAGAATGGGTACAGGAGACAATGATCGTACACTTCAATGGTGAACGAGTCGAATTGCCTGTCGCACAAGTAACGATAACGGTAGACGGAAAAGCGGCGAATGCCTCTGATCCTGTGAGCGAAGGTGCCGACATCACGGTAAAATCCTCACCTGCGACTACACCTGTGTTTAGCGATGTCTTCCGTTTTGTCGATGTTTCCTTGGAAAAGCCCGACCGTGAGAGTATCTCCGGATTCGTCATGCTCGTCAACGGCGAACAAGCCAACTTCCAGACAGAATTGAAAAGTGGAGACAAGTTGGAGCTATTCTGGGAATAGTCTCTCCCGCGCTCTTTTTCTCCATGCAAAAAGCCGGATTCACCTCCTTATAGGGTGTTCCGGCTTTTTGATTACGCGTTGAGCGCCTGTCCGATCGCGTCCTTCGTAATTTTCCAGTGAGATGTGTGCCATTTTACTTCCCCGTCCTCCAGCAAAAAGATTTGCGGAGATTCGTGTTTGATGGAAAAACGATCCGCTACGGCATTGGATACAGGGCGATCCTCCCTTACCAGAATGACCGCAGATTCCACTTGATTGTCCTGCAAATACGCTTGAAACTCTTCATAAGCGGACGTACTGATTGGGCAGATTGTGCTATGCTTAAACAAAAGCTTTTTCCCATTTTTCGCTACGAACTCATCCAGTTCTTCTATGGAGTGAAGCTGTTTTTGTGACATGATTCATCTCTCCTTATCTTATGTGCCTATCAGTATACCTAAGTCCAAGCAGCAAAGTCTACATTTGCGGTGCAGTGGAGAAATGAAAAAGAGATACCTTTTTCCTAGGCATCTCTTTATCCTTACACCATGATTTTCGTTAGACGTTCGCGTAGCTCCAGCATCCATTTTTCATCGCCAAGGGACTGCGCCAACAAAAACAGATCCAATAGCTCGTTGACTTTTTCACCAAGTAATTCTCTTACGGTCGAATTCACCTTCTCATTAGCAATCAATACCAATAAGTTGGATAACTCTGACATTTCTTCGAATTCGATTGCCTGGCGCTGCGGATGTTGGCCCAGTTCCTCCATGAGTGACTTCAAATCATCCTTAATCACATCTACCACTTGGGAATGGTCACAGTCTTCGTCCACGCAGACGTGTACAGGTACATTCATGATTTTAACCCGTTTCCGGTACACGACATTGCGTAGCTCGATCTCCATTTCGTTCCCGCAGCGGTTGCATCTCTTTTGCAAAATGTTCACCCCTACCTATCTATGTATGTCTCTCATAACTATTCGAGGAGCGTCCTTTCAATCCTGCTAGAGAGCAGGTGGTACTTGGTGGATATAGAGTCAGATATAGACTAGAGTCAACATAGTGGAGGAGAAGAAAAAGCACAGTTCTCTTCGACTCTGACACGCTCACAAGGGGGATTGACTGTCCGTCTCCACTTCAAAAAGGGGACCGTCGATCCAAAGCCACCCTATGGGCGGATGTTTCTCAGGGAAGAAGTGTTCGACAACCGGGTCCCCTTTTTGAAGTTCCGACTGGGTAGGCGTTGTCAAGGTCTACGAGCCCTATGCTTTTTCTTCTCACCAGCTAAGTGCGTTTATCGGTAACGCAAAAAAGACGATGCTTGTAAGAAACATCGTCTTTCCTTTGTGATCAAAACTTCAATCTCACGCGTAGATTGCGTTTACTTTTTCACAATGCGGACAAACAGCGACTTTCCCCGCTTTTCCGTCTTCGTCTTCTACACGATAGCCAGTAATTTGCTCGGAGAAACAAAAGAGACATTCTGTATTGAAGTCCATATCGTACTGCGCTTTCCACACAATGGATTTAAAGTCTTCTCCAACATTAATCGTAATTTGGACCAAATCATGCTGCAGGCTCGATAATGATCTTTGCATCACATAAACATCCTTTCATACTTGCAAAGTCTTTTGGTATCCTCTAGCTTTTCCTGCTTTTCAGAATAATAAACATCGAGAATTGCAAGAGTATGAAAAACGAGAGATTATCAAAACAATTTTCTCAAAAATGGGCGGATGCCCGGTTCGGTCCTATGTGATCACCCATATGTTGTAGATGTAAGCACAAGAGGCTTAACACACACATGAGGAGGATGTTTATTCGATGAGCGGCATCTTTAATGGAGAATTCGACGGCTTCACTCTGGTTTTGATTCTTTTCATCCTGCTGGTTATTATCGGGTGCAGCTGCGATTAATCTTTCTTCCCCGAAGATATAGCCATATTCAGCAGGCCGTTGCATATACATGAAGTACCGAATCCTTCAAGCGCGTTTCCTCCGCAAGCTACCCTCGCCAGTGGGTAGCTTTTTTCTGTTTGAGTTGTGTACAATGGATAAGAATGATATGGAAAGCGAGGGATCCCCTTCCTATGAAAGATCCACGAATTGAAAAACTGGCTGACGTACTCGTCAATTATTCGGTGACTGTCAAGCCTGGTGAAAACGTTTTAATTTACTCCATTGGCAACGTTACCGATCTGACAAAAGCCGTAATTGCCAAGGTATACGAAGCTGGGGGAAATCCGTTTGTCCAACTGATCGACCAATCCGTTCAGCGCGAAATCTTGATGGGTGCCAACGAAACACAATTGGGTATCATGCGTGAAGCAGATGTGGCTTTCATGAAACAAATGGATTGCTACATAGGCATCCGCGGCGGCGACAACATTAGTGAGCTCTCTGATGTACCTGGAGACAAAATGCAGTTGCATTCCAAGCTGCTAGCGCGTCCTGTACTGGATATTCGCGTACCGCATACCAAATGGGTCGTGCTACGCTATCCAAATGCATCCATGGCTCAGTTGGCTAATATGAGCACCGCCGCTTTCGAAGATTTTTATTTCAAAGTGTGCACGCTTGATTACGGCAAAATGGATAAAGCCATGGACAGCCTGGTCGAGCTGATGGAGAAAACCGACAAGGTACGTATCGTAGGACCAGGCACTGATCTGACCTTCTCTATCAAAGATATTCCGGCAATCAAATGTGCTGGTGAAGCCAACATCCCTGACGGAGAAGTATTTACTGCCCCTGTTCGTGATTCCGTCAACGGTACGATCGCGTACAACACGCCATCTCCTTATCAAGGCTTTACATACGACAACATCAAGCTCACCTTCAAGGATGGCAAAATCATCGAAGCAACTGCGAACGACACCGAGAAGATCAATGAAATTTTTGATACGGATGAAGGTGCGAGGTTCGTTGGGGAATTTGCGATTGGCGTAAATCCATACATCCAAAACCCGATGAAAGACATCCTCTTCGACGAAAAAATTGACGGAAGCTTCCACTTCACACCGGGACAGGCCTACGATGAAGCATTTAACGGAAACAAATCCTCCATTCACTGGGACTTGGTTATGATTCAACGTCCTGAGTGGGGCGGTGGAGAAATTTGGTTTGACGATCGCCTGATCCGCAAAGACGGACGTTTCGTTGTACCAGAGCTCGAATGCCTCAATCCAGAAAACCTGAAATAAATGAAAATAAGCGAAGGGCTCATTGTTCACAAGACATGAGCCCTTCGCTTTATTGGCTAAACGGAATAAGCTGGTTGTTTCAACAAGGAAGTCATTTTTTGTTCCATAAAGGAAATCGTTGACTCCAGATGATGAATGGTATACTCCCAGCAAAAACGTTGATAATCGTCAAAATTTACTTCCAGCTTTTTATAAGAAGCCTTACTTTGTTGGAGCAATTGACGCTGCGTATCCAAACAGCCCTCTAGCAAATCCTTTTGTTCGTCGATCGTGCGGCTCTTGCCGAAGAAAATTTTAACCAGCATGTCTGAACGCAATACTGGCGGCAAGATAGGCGTCTGGATTTCTTGACGGAAAGATTGTTTTCCGGCTTCTGTAATACGGTACAAAATCTTGTTCGGCTTGCCAGACTGAATGATTTCTTGCTTCGTCACGAAGCCTTCTTCCTCCAGTTTGCGCAATGCTGGATAAATAGCACCAAAGCTAGCGTCATAAAAGAATCCAATACTGTTTGTAAACGCTTGCTTAATATCGTAGCCACTCATTTCCCCATAGCTCAAGAAACCCAGTATGATCGTTTTAACATCCATCTCTTCGCATCCTCCGTTACCGTTCTTTTTCTCTCTCTAGCGGCTAGGACTTAGCCTTTATGTTCAAAATATTCTTTAACTACATGTTATTATAAATGCATTTAAATAATTATACCAATGCTATTTCTTTATTATATCAATCAAAATTAATGATATAACCATACACTCGACTAGAAATTGGGCGTCCCTTCCCTCTCCACTCCCCATAAGATGATACATACCTATCTGCTGTAGGGGGAGAGATCGGTGAAAAGTAAAAAATGGTCCCAGTATACGCGGGTAAAGTACCCTGTGAGCAGCAGCAGTCTGCACCCATTCAATTTCTTCGTTCCCATTGTCGAGCGAGTTCAAGAGGGAGTAGTCTCCATCGTGACCGAAGATGCTCCCCATTCCAAAGACGTGGATTCGTTAATTCGCAGCCTCATTGATCATGAAGATAATTCTCCACCCATGGAACGAAGCTTTGGCTCCGGATTTCTTTTTCATCCGAAAGGGTATATCTTGACGAGCGAGCATGTCATAGGCAAATCCAAAAACATTTTCGTGAAGCTATATAACGGTAGAGTGTTTGAAGCCAAACGCATTATAGCCGATCGAGTCCGGGATTACGCCGTCATCAAAATTGATGCAGACTGCAAGCTATATCCGCTGCCACTAGGCAACTCCTCTCATACAAAAGTAGGAGAATGGGTCATCAGCGTCGGTTCTCCATCTGTATTCAAAGAGACAAAAAACGAGCCTGGTTCCGGGCCAAATACAGCGCAAATTGAACGGGACGGGCTATCGCCTTCTTGTATAATGCCATGTCACCCATCTGGCGAAAAACCTCTCTTCCCGGCTTGGGATTCACTTCGATTAACCACGCACGTCCGTCCACATCCACCCCAATGTCCAGCCCGAATTCCATCATGCGACCAAAATAGTCCTCGAGCGTGTTTGCTACATCAAAAGCAAGCCGATAACATTCCTGTTTGATCAGCTCTCCACGCTCCCCGCCAAATCGCCTGAACATAAACCATTCAAAGGGAATCGCTTTGCCTCCTCCATGCAAATTGGAAGTAGCACTGCCATTCTCCCCCATACGTACTGCGCACCCTGTCACCGCCCACTCCCCACGCTCGTCCTTTTGAATCAATAACCGTACATCAACGACATGCTTGCGTAGCAGGCCCAGGTCCAACCCTTGCTGCACCAGAAAATTGCCATCGCGAATGCGCTGTTCCTGTACCCACGTTTTGACCCATTTTTCCACGCCTTCCACCGTATCAATTCGAGCTACATGATACTTATGCTTCTTGTCACGTCCAGAGAGGTTATACTCCTTGCCACTGCTCTTCACTCTGAGAATGCTTCTTCCTCCTGTGCCATTCCCTGGCTTGACATAGACGAGCCCATGGCGTGCGAGCATGTTTCGGATCTTGCCTTTTTCGTAAACATGCGTCTCCGGAATCCAGCGTTTGACGCGTTCATCAGAAGCGAGCAGATTCGTCACTCTCCATTTTTTACTGAACGGACTATTGGCAAAGAAAAACAGATCACTATTTCGCAGCCGGATATACTCCTTTACCCTGCGTCGGTACCGATCGATTACGACTTCTGGCCAAGGGAATGTTTTACTCATCCAGCCCCCGTTTGGTTTGGGAATGAAGCCTTTGATCTTTCTGGCGGAAACATTGACGTCCTGATGCGAAAACAGGTAGATTTCTGCGCCTAGCTTTTGCCCTGTTTGAACCAGCCTTCGCAAATAAGCTGGTTCCTCAAAGCGTAACCCCTCCCGCCAGGTTAAAATGCCGATTACCCGTTTTGGAAGCATCGCAACACCCTCTTCGCTTCTTTTCTTTCGCGATTAGTGTATGTGTAGACACCTTATAGGGAAACATTTGTCCATGAAAACGGGCTTGACTTCTCAGCATTGTCAAAGTGTCATTCCAACTTTTCGTTACTTACTTTTTTCAAGCTAATCTGTTAGAATAAAGGGCAACAATAATGATGCTAGATAGAGGTGACGCCGATATGAGTCATGATTTTTCTGGCGAACACATGTGTCCAAAATATGAATGTGCAATGAACGTCCTTGGAAAACGTTGGACCGGCCTGATTATTCATGTGTTGCTACGCGGGACTGTACGATTCAAAGATATCCGGGAAATGGTTCCACATATGAGCGATAAAATGCTCTCGGAAAGACTGAAGGAGCTGGAAGAGCTCGAGATTTTGGAGCGCAAAGTGTACCCAGAGATCCCGGTTCGCATTGAATACGAATTGACCGAAAAAGGAAAAGATTTACGTCCTGTCATTGATTCCATTCACGAATGGGGCCAAAAATGGATGTAGCATAACCCCACTTGTCCAAAACGGATAAGCGGGGTTTTTTATTTGCGGTCAGGCATAAGCTCCTCCCTTTTGCTGTACACTCTAGCAACCCAAGATGAAGGGAGGACGGGCGATGCGAACGGCCGTCTACATTCGCGTCAGTACGGAGGATCAGGCACGCGAAGGGTTTTCGATCCCAGCTCAAAGGGAAAAGCTGCTCTCGTACGTTCACTCCCAAGGATGGGAAGTCCATGCAGTTTACGCAGATGAAGGCGTGAGTGCCAAAGATACGAATCGCCCCGCACTTGGTCAGCTCTTGCAGGATATCCGAACGGGTCAAATCGATGTCGTCCTCGTCTATCGACTCGATCGGCTCACTCGCTCTGTCCTTGATCTGTATCAGCTCCTGCAGGAGTTCGATCGACATTCGGTGCATTTTAAAAGCTGCACGGAGGTATACGATACGACTACGGCAATCGGGCGATTGTTTATAACCTTAGTGGCTGCCCTCGCACAATGGGAACGGGAAAACTTGGCAGAACGGGTCAAGCTGGGGATGAGCCAGATGGCAAGAGAACGAAAACGACCAGGAGGACCTGCACCGTATGGATACAATCTGGTGCGAGGAACGCTGGTCGTGAATCAAAGGGAAGCAGCAGGCGTACGAAGCATGTTCGAGCGCTATGATCGAGGCGAATCTCCGCGTCAAATCGCTGAATGGGCAAATCATTCCGGATTGCGCGGCAAAAATGGCGCTTCATGGAGTGCAAGTGCCGTGCTTCGCCTGTTAAAAAATCCGGTCTATCACGGTGCGCTGCGTTGGAATTACACCGACGCCGATCAACAACGCAATGACCCTGAGGAATGGATTATCGAAGAGGCGACTCACCCGGCCATCATCGATCAATCCTGTTTCTCCCGGGTGCAGGAGCGGATGAGTTCTCGGGCAACAAGACACCCCCGCGTTCTCAGCTCCCGCTACCTTTTTTCCGGATTGCTGTACTGCTCGCGTTGTGGCTCCGCGATGCGCGGGAAAACAACTACGATCACAGGAAAAAGGGAAAAAAGCTACACGCACCGCTACTATTTATGTAAAAACAAGTTGGCCGGTACGTGTGATGCTCCTGCCATACGTGAGGATCGCTTGGAAAAAGCCATTGTGCAAGAGCTGATGCAGTATTCGCCAGAGTCAATCGCTGTGATGAAGGAAGTGTATCAGACTGTGTTGCAGACGAATTCCCGCGCTCCCGCAAAAGAAACCGAGCAGCTGCTAATTCGAAGGCAACGTTGGGAACAAGCTTATGAAGAGGGATTCCTTACACTCCCTGCCTTGCGAGAGAAAATCAGTGCGTTGGAGCTGGCTGCAAAAGAACAGGAACGGGCTTACTCTGCTTTTTCACACGTACACCATCTTGATTTAGATGCCCTTTCCAATTGGAATCTCATTTGGACGTATGCAAATGAAAAAGAACGGCGATTGCTCGTGTGCACACTCATCCAACGTATTGACGCAGAAGCAACAGACGCTGCCTCTGGTCAAAAAAATAGAGAGGTCTGTTTGCGTCTGTTGTCCTTTCATTAAAAATTGCTACTGATTTTGTTTGTATGGATACAGGTGGTTCCCCACTCGGGTTGGAAAATTCTGTGACAGCGGGAATCATCAGTGCTAAAAACCGCCGCCTACAGGTTGCGAAGCGGATGTACGAAGAAATTTTTCAGACGGATGCTGCTATTAACCCAGGAAATAGCGGAGGCCCACTCATTAATTTGAATGGAGAAGTCGTTGGTCTCAATGCATTCATCATTCAATCCAGCCAATGCTTGGGCTTCGCCATCGGAATTGACGCCCTCAAAATGCAACTCGAGCAATACGTGTTCAAGTGAGAAGCATCGCTTCAATAAAAAAACCCCGTCTAGGAGGACGGGGATTGCTTCTCTAGTGCAATAAGATATACATTTGGACCTTCTGTGTTGATTTGTTCTTCTGCCTGTTTTAGTTGTTGCAGCTGAGCGGCCGTAAGCTGTGCGATAGGCAGTTCACTCAGACGATTCTGTTCCATGCGCATTCCTCCGTTGGTGTCAGACTCACGATCGTAGTCTGCCCGATCCGGAGAGTATGTATTTACGCAGTGAGGTCAAAAGCTTTGGCAATCGCAGAACACGAACGCTTGCAGAAAACGATGGGCAGCTCGCGATCTTTGGCTTGGTTTTTCACAGTTTTGGCCAAGTTGTGATTGACGAAATCAGTCAACACCAGAATCATGTGGATACCAGCTGGAATTTTCACCCCGGTTTGCGAGCTTTTCCGTCCAGTTACGTGGTGAATATCCTTGAAGCCTTGACCCTGCAGAAATTCGATAATATTGCCCAGACGATCTCCGCCTATAACTAAAATGGATGACATAACTTGTTACCTCCTTAAATTTAGGTGATGTAGGATTTATGTTTTCTTCTCTGAATGCTAATTGATAATGAATATCACTCTTATTGATAAATATTATCATTCCCATTTGGCTTTGACAATACTCTCCATGATAACTTTTTTGTCAAAAAACAAAACTAGATACGATGCCGATAAGAAAAGCCACGGCGCTCTAGTGTTCCGGCCCTCTTTTCCAAATTACACCGCACCATATTCTTCATAATCATAGGAAAATGTACATAGGTGTTGCCCGGGTGTTTTTTCCAAAGGTATAATGAAAAAATAGATTGTGAATGAGGAGGTGGCGTAGGGTGCAAGAAATTACACAGCTGCACGCCATTTTTGATCGCACCAGAGGTTACATCAACAGTTTCATGGGCGTTATCCAGCCGATTATCGACGCGGCAACGGACGAGCATACTCGTCTTTACTACCATCATATTTTGGAAGAAGAAGAACAGCGGATGGGACGCTTGCAGGAATTGGTTCCCTACCTGGAGAAGCTGTCAGCAGGAAAAAGCCTGGATCAGCTAAGTGATCGCGACCTCTCACAAATGCTGTCCGATGTGAATCTGGAACGTTTTGGACTGCACAATTTCCGCGAGCATCTGGAGCTCTCTCTGTATGAATTCAAGGATGACGAAACACGTCAGCTCCTGGATGGCATGCGTGAAAAGACGCATACAGACTATTTGACAGTCAAAGAGATCATGGCGAACATAAGCCAACGCTTCTCTGATGCGGCTCATCCTGATCTCACTGATCACGATGAGGGGCACGACATTCACCAGGTTGATCATTTGAAAGCCTCGGCTTCCGCTCCTCACGGTGTTGCTTCCGTGATCAAGCATTCCGCCCCTGCAGTTTCTGGCAAAAAAGGACTGACTGTTGGCAGCTTGAAAGGAATGTAAAGAATCGGAAATCCTGAAATAACATGGAGGTTACACTATGGACAAGCTTCGTAAATACCCAGACTCTCCCTTGACGACCGAAGAATGGAACCAGTTGGACGCAACTGTCGTTGACATGGCTCGCCGCCAGCTGGTAGGACGTCGTTTTATCGATATTTATGGACCATTGGGTGAAGGCATCCAAACCATTACCAACGATGTATATGAGGAATCTCGTTTTGGCGGTCTCTCCCTGCGCGGAGAATCACTGGAAATGACACAGCCTAGCCGCCGTGTCAGCATGACGATTCCGATTCTGTACAAAGATTTCATGCTCTACTGGCGCGATGTTGCCCAAGCACGCACACTGGGTATGCCTTTGGACATGAGCGCGGCTGCGAACGCGGCTGCGGGTGGTGCACTGATGGAAGACGATCTGATCTTCAACGGCGCTGCGGAATTCGACCTTCCTGGTCTGATGAACGTAAAAGGCCGCCTCACTCATCTGAAGAGCGATTGGATGGAATCTGGCAATGCATTTGCCGATATCGTGGAAGCACGCAACAAGCTGCTGAAAATGGGCCACAGCGGTCCGTATGCACTGGTTGTTTCTCCTGAGCTCTACTCTCTCTTGCATCGCGTGCACAAAGGCACCAACGTGCTTGAGATCGAGCACGTTCGCAATCTGGTTACAGATGGTGTCTTTCAATCCCCTACCATTAAAGGCCGTTCCGGCGTATTGGTAGCGACTGGCCGTCACAATCTCGACCTGGCGATTGCAGAAGACTTCGACTCTGCGTTCCTCGGCGACGAGCAAATGAACAGTCTGTTCCGTGTGTATGAGTGCGTTGTATTGCGGATCAAGCGTCCAAGCGCCATTTGCACCTTGGAAGAAACAGAAGAATAGAAGCCCTTTGGCACACCCATTGACGATTCTCGTTGTGGGTGTGTTTTTCATCCTTGAAATATGCAGCAGATTGCTTATAATAAGAACATGCGTTCCGAACTTTCCAAACAATCTGACACAAATTCGTTGGGGGGCTTTTTATGAGATGCAAGGTCAATGGCGTCAACCTTTATTATGAGGAGATCGGAAGTGGTTTCCCTGTCGTAATGATTCACGGCTTTTCACTTGATCACCGCTGCATGACAGGCTGTCTGGAACCCATTTTTGAGAAACGTCCGGGATACCGACGACTTTACATAGATCTACCGGGAATGGGACAAACGGAAAACTACGAACATATCCACACCACGGACGATATTCTGGAGGTTGTGCTCGCGTTCATCGATCAGCTCATTCCAGGTGAGCCCTTTTTCATTGCAGGTGAATCATACGGCGGATATCTTACACGAGCAGTTATCGAGAAGCGCCGGAAGCAAGTAAAGGGTGCCCTTTTCATCTGTCCAAATGTCATTCCAGACAAAGATAAACGCACACTGCCAGATAAACCTCTTCTCGTACAGGAGCCTTCCCTCTGGGAGGAGTTGAGTGAGACGGAACGGGCGGAGTTTGAGTCGATGGCGGTAGTCGCTACTGATTATACGTGGAATCGCTATCGAAAAGAGATTATCGATGGCTACATGCTGTCTGACCCTTCTTTCCTCACGAAAATCAGACAAGCGTATGGCGTGTCCTTCCCATTAGATACGGCCCCCTTCCCCCATCCGAGCCTTTTTCTTGTCGGCAAACAAGATCATTCTGTCGGTTATCGCGATATTTGGGATATCATCGAAGGCTACCCGCGCTCTACCTTTGCCGCTCTCGATTGTGCCGGCCACAATTTGCAGATCGAGCAGCCGCTTCTGTTTACAGAGCTTGTGAATGAATGGCTGGATCGTGCAGAAAGAGAGATCTCCCTGTAAACATGCATAAAAAAGACAACCAGCTCAAGGAGAATGGTTGTCTTTTTGCTTCCATTAAACATTTGTCACCAGTGATTCGCTGTAGGCGTGAAATGCTTTGCCCAGTCGTGAAATCGCAAGCTCCGTGTCTTCCCGGTTCAAAAGCGTATAGTTCAAGCGCATCGTATTGAGATGCGGCTCAGCTGCATAAAACGGCTTCCCTGGCACGAATGCCACGCCTTCCTGTACGGATTGGGCCAGCAGCTTCTCTGCATCGAAGTGCTCAGGCAGATTCACCCAGAGGAACATCCCGCCTCTTGGTTTTTCCCACTGTACGCCCTCCCAGTTTTGCGCAATCAAAAGCTCATGCATCCATTCCATGCGCGCCTTGTAGGACTCGCGGATTTTCTCAATGTGGCGCTCCAGATCAAAGCGGGACAACAGCTCATACAGCGCGTACTGGTCGATTGTGCTCGACTGCAAATCCACTGCTTGCTTCGCCTTCACCATCATTTGAATCACGCGGGTATCTCCAATGGCCCATCCGGTACGCAAGCCTGGCGCGACAATTTTGGAGAAGGTACTAGTGTACACCACACAGGAATCGGTCGGATGCTCATCCAGTGAGAAAATCGAACGGTACGGAGCTTCCCCATCGAATTGGATCTCTCCATATGGATCGTCTTCCAGGATGAGAATGTTTTGCGCCTTGCATTGACGAAGCAAGCCTAGACGACGTTCAAGGCTCCATACCTTTCCTGTTGGGTTGGCAAAGGTAGGAATGACATACACCATTTTCGGGCGATACTGGGCAATTTTTTTCGCCAGATCGTCCAAATCCATCCCATTGGCATCACCGTCTACGGGAATCGCTTTGATTCCCCGGAATTGGAACAGCTGAACGGCTGCCAAATAGGTAGGGTTTTCGACGAGAACGACATCGCCTTCGTCTAAATATACACGGCACAACAAGTCAACTGCTTGCTGAGAGCCAGTAGTGATGATCATATTATCTGCACCGACGTTCATATGCTTTTGCTTCATACGGGATGCAATCCACTCACGAAGCGGCAAGTATCCATCGGTCAATCCGTACTGAAGAGCTTTTGCCCCTTGTTCGAATGCGCGATTAAACGCTTCGCGCATCTCTGCGATTGGAAAAGAATCCTCTGCTGGCAGTCCACCTGCGAGCGAGAGCACTTGATTGCCTTGAGTCAGCTTCAAGATTTCCCGGACAGCCGAGGAGGATAGTGCTTCAACAGATTTTGAAAACGAGTACTCCATCTTCCGTTCCCCCTTGATTTTGCTTATCCTTGTTTTATCACTGTCAACAGCGTAAGTCCAATCCTTGCTAGCTATGAGCAGATAGGTTTTGACTATGTCGAGCGGTTGTTCAACCATTAGTCTTGACACACTCCATGCAAAAAACCCCTCCTCGTATCAAACGAAAAGGGGTTCATATGTATCGCTATATCTAGGCGATGCGGAACACACGCGGTTTTTCTGTATGTGGGAGGAAAGAGAGGTCGACATGATTGGACGCTTCTTCCATACCGATATCGCTTGCCAACAGCAATGCCTCTTCCTGGAAGGTCGGCGTACAGCTACCTTCATTCAGCTCACAGAGTCGCTTCAATCGCTTCAGTCTCTCTGCTGACTTTTCTATTCTCATGCATTCGTTCGTCAGCTCACATACGTTGACGTGACGAGCATCAGCGATCATGCTGATATCATTCACATGGACAATCAGTCTTTTGCCTTCTTCTGTAACAAATCCGATCGAGCAAAAATGCGCACCTGACATTTCCAAACGAGTGAGAACAGCATTGGCGTAAACTTCTCCCGTCCGCAAGCGAATCTGGCCTGCTTCAATGGCTCCGCCGATTTTTCTCTCGTTGGCGATCACCGTATACATATCCGTGTAACCGTTAATCTGATAGCGCATGGTACCCTCCCGCTCTCGCTGAGACTAATTATCATTAACAACAATGACATCGTATAATGAAAATCATTATCTGTCAATAATGAGAATGATTTTTATTCTAAAAGGAAAAAGCCACACTCCATTTATACGGTAGTGTGGCCAAATTGCCTCGCTTTTATTTTGTTTTCGTAAATAACCCCAGCCGCTCAATCCGCTGGACTGCTTCCGCAAGACGCTCTTCGTTGGATAACAAAGCCGCTCGCACATAGCCCTCACCTGTGGGGCCAAAGCCATTTCCCGGCGCTACGACGACATGCGCTTTTTCCAAAAGCAGGTCAGAGAACTCCACGGATGTGAAGCCGCTTGGAACAGGAAGCCAAGCAAAAAACGAACCTTGAGATGGTGGCGCCTGCCAGCCAATCCGATGCAGATTGGAGTACAAGGCATTACGGCGGCTTTCGTAGACAGCGACGAGATCGCGGACGCACTGCTGCGAATCCGTCATCGCTTTGGCTGCCGCCATCTGTACCGCTCCGAACAGGCTGACGAAGTAATGGTCCTGAATGAGGTTAATCAGACGAACCAGCTCGCGATTTCCTACCATGGCACCCACACGCCAGCCTGCCATGTTGTACGTTTTGGACAAGGTATAAAATTCTACGCCCACTTCTTTTGCACCCGGAACCTGCATGAAGCTGACCGGCTTTTTCCCGTCATAGCTAATCGCCCCGTAAGCGAAGTCGTGGCAGACGACGATTTCATGTTTTCGGGCAAAACGAATAGTTTCTTCATAAAACTCAAGTGGTGCGTTGACTGCTGTCGGATTGTTCGGATAGTTGAGAAACATCAGTTTCGCTCGATCCAAATCAGCTTGGGAGAGCTGGCTGTAGTCGGGCAAGAAATCATTTTCCGCCTTCAACGGCATCATGGCCATCCGTCCGCCTACGACCGCAACCCCCGACCAATAATCCGGATAGCCTGGGTCTGGAACTAGTGCAACATCGCCTGCGTTCATGAGGACTTGGCAAATCTCTACGAGTCCGGTTTTGCTACCGAACAAAATCGCTACTTCTTCCTCTGGATCGAGGTCCACATCAAATTCTTGCTTATACCAATGAGCCACTGCCTGCTTCAGTTCCACGCGTCCCTGAAAAGGCGGATATTTGTGATGGAGTGGTTGTGCCGCTTGCATCTGTAATTCTTCAATAATGTGCGGCGGTGTCGGCAAATCGGGATTGCCCTGCCCCAGGTTAATGACGTCATGGCCTTGCGCAATGACCTTGTTTACTTTTGCCACCAGGGTCGCAAAAAACTGGGTAGGGAGTCGATCAATCATATCGGAGGGTTGAATGCGCATCTTTGTTCCATTCCTTTCTTGGGCCCAATACAGTAAAACCCCCTTTTTCCATACAGAAAAAGGGGGAGATCAGCTTGGTCACGTCCTTATCTGTCAGGAAAAAATCCTGCTGGAATTGGCACAGCATCTGTCCATCACATGGAACAGATCCGCTGCCGGGCTTCATAGGGCCAGTCCCTCCACCTCTCTGAATAAGTCAAACACACGGAATATACTGTTTTTTCGTCTATATCATACTACTTGAGCACGTAAACCGTGTCAAGATGCTTGGTTCTGTACCGGCATTTGATGCCTTCTTTTCTGAAAAGAGCTGTGGAAGGCAAAGAAGGCGACAGACAACAAACACAAGCCTGCCATCACGAACAATAGTCCCTGCGCGTGAATGGATTGGAAAATGAATGCGCCAAGCAGTGGACCGAGCATCCGCCCAGCCGATCCAGTCCCTGCAATCAGCCCTTGGATAAAGCCTTCTCGTCCCTCAGGCGTAAATTGTGCAGCTACTGCCGGCACCGCTGGCCACACGAGCATTTCGCCCAGCGTCATGATGAACATGCCTGCCACAAAGCCTGCATAAACCGTTGACTGAGACAAAATCAACATCGACAAGGCAAAAATATAAGCGCCCAAGAGCATTTGTGCTTTTAGCGTACGAGCAAAGCGTCGAATGACCCACGCAATCAATGGCTGACCAAACAGGATCAAACCGCCGTTCAGCGTCCACAACAGACTGTATTGACGGAGGGAAATGCCCAGGGTTTGCATATAGGTCGACAGCACCGTCGTCCATTGGACATAGACAATCCAGCTAATTAACAGCCCCCCGCATAATAGCAGCAATGCGCCCCATACCACTTTTGTCTCTTGTTGTGGTTGTCGCAGCACATCACCAGCTACTTGCTCAGGCATGCTTTGTCCAGTCGTCGCGTTTTCGCGTTGTTGTTCCACCATTTTTAGCTGACGCGGCAAAATGAGCATGAACATCGCGAGGACGATCACTTGAGAGATGGCATTACCGAAAAACGTCCAGGCAAACGATACACTTGCCAAGAAGCCGCCCAACGCAGACCCGGCAGCTACCCCCACATTGAGGGAGACATAAATCAGATTGATTCCTTTACGTCCTCCGTCCGGCCATAAAACGACGGCCAATGCATTCATCACAGGAGAAAGTGTCCCGTAAAACAGTCCATTCAACAGAAGCAAGACAACATAAATCGTAAAATCTTGCGTTACACCTAATCCGATCGAAATCAGGATAACACCGATGGAACCTACAATAATAGTGCGCATTTTGCCCCAGCGGTCAAACATCATCCCGCCAACAATACTTCCGATCAAAAATGCGCCTTGATTTAAAAGCAACAAGAAGCCGGCTACAGTCAGCGGCTTTCCGAGATGATTGTGAATATAGATCGTGACTAGCGGCCAAATACACGCCATTCCGGTAGAAAAAATGACGGCAGCAATCGCCAATAAACGAATGCTGCTCGGATAGGATTCCCATTTTTGCCTCATGGCTTACTTCTCTCCCCGATGGAAATCGCCGCTTTTTCCGCCTGTTTTGGATTGCAAACTGGTCGGACCGATTATCATTGCTTTATCCATGGCTTTGCACATGTCATACACCGTCAAAGCCGCTACGCTGACAGCGGTCAACGCCTCCATCTCGACGCCAGTTTTCCCTGTCGTCTTCACGGTTCCTGTAATCGCAAGCGTCGTTTCATCTACAAATGCAAATTGTATGTCGATGCCAGTCAATGGCAGCGGATGACACATCGGGATAATTTCCCACGTCTTTTTGGCAGCCATGACACCTGCTACCTGCGCAACTGCGAGTACATCGCCCTTTTCGATTCGACCTTCGCGGATTCGGGCGAGTGTTTCGGGTTTCATGCTGATTTGGCTCTCGGCTACAGCCACCCGTTTTGTGACGTCCTTCTCGGATACGTCTACCATCCGCGCTCGATTTTGTTCATTAAAATGTGTTAATTGATCTGTCATACTAGAATCGTTCCTCCTCTATCTCCTCCTACCTTACTCCCGCCGCTGGATAAAAGCAATGGGAATGTAGAAGACATTGTTTCGTTATCTTGCTCATCCACTCCTAAAAACGTACGAAGAACAGGTGCTGGAGGTATACTGTGCGTACACAGTTCAAAGGAGGCGTATGGAAATGGAAATGAGGAAGAATCAGACGGTACATTGGTCCATGCTTGTGCATGGTGATTGGACCATTTATCTAGCTGCAACGGCTGCCGGGCTTTGTTATGTCGGCTCGGTCAACCAGCCTTTTGCTGAATTGGAAGCTTGGGTTAAAAAACATCACCCACAAAGTTCGCTGGTGCAAGACGATCTATGGCTAAAGCCTTTTGCAACAGAACTGATGGAGTATTTGCAGGGAACGCGCGAGCATTTTTCCATGGATTGCGACCTGTCTGGAACGCCTTTTCAGCTCGCTGTCTGGGAGGCACTGCGCCAAATCCCATACGGTCAAACGGTATCGTACACCGACATTGCAACCATTATTGAAAAGCCTGCTGCTGTTCGTGCTGTCGGTGCAGCAATCGGTGCCAATCCGGTTCTCATTACAGTACCCTGCCACCGCGTCGTCGGTAAAAACGGTTCACTGACTGGCTATCGTGGAGGACTGCCCATGAAGACAACTCTGCTTGATCTGGAGAAAAAGACAAATCGGGGTGTGAAGCATGGCTAAATCAGTGGCAGAGACGATCACTGCACTTGACTGGCATTCCTTGCAACAGGAGCTAGACAAACAAGGGTATGCAACTTTTCCTTCCTTAATAAGCGCCGATGCGTGCGAAGAATTAATCGCTACGTATGGACAGGATGACCTTTTTCGCAATACGATCCAAATGGCGCGGTACCGTTTCGGTGAAGGGGAGTATCGCTATTATCAAGCTCCCCTTCCCTCGCTTTTGCAGGAGCTTCGCGAAGGCTTTTATCCAATGCTTGCGCAGACTGCGAATCGGTGGCTGGAACTGCTGGGACGCGAAGCTATTTATCCTGCTACCCTCCCTGAATTTTTGGCGCAATGTCACGAGCAGGGTCAGTTGCGCTCTACTCCACTGATTTTGAAATACGAAACAGGTGGCTATAATTGCTTGCATCAGGATATGTACGGCGAGGTGTTCTTCCCGTTTCAAGTGGTTTTTGCCTTGAATCAGAAGGAGAAGGACTACAGGGGCGGAGAATTTCTACTGATGGAGCAACGACTGCGCGCACAGAGCAGGGGATATGTGATAACCTTGGACCAAGGCGCTGGCCTGATTTTCCCGACATCCTACCGTCCAGTGCAGGGAACGCGAGGCTACTATAAAAACACGCTGCGCCACGGTGTCAGTACGATTACCTCAGGAAAGCGCTACAGCCTCGGAATTATTTTTCACGATGCAAAGTGAGGAACGCCCCATATGAAAAGCATCCTTTCCTATAAAATGCCGAAAACCCTCCTTAATAAAGGAAGCGGATTTCTTGCTGATTACACTCACTCGCTCAATCCCTATACGGGCTGTTCTTTCGCCTGCTCTTATTGCTATGTTCGGCAAATGCCTGTCTCTTTGTTTCGCAACGAGCAATGGGGCACGTGGGTTGACATTAAGCAGCAAGCTGCCGATTTATTGCGCAAGGAGCTTTTGCGGGCAAAGAAAAAAGGAAAGGTAACCATCTTCATGTCTTCGAGTACAGACCCGTACCAGCCCATCGAACAAACGGAAAAAGTAACGAGGTCTTTACTCGAAGTCATGGTAGAGAATCCACCCGATTTTTTGCTGGTGCAGACGAGAAGTCCCTTGGTTTGGCGGGATGCAGATTTGTTGCTCCTGCTGGGTGATCGCGTCCGCGTCAGCATGACCGTCGAGACCGATTTGGAGGTAATTCGCCGGTACTTTAGCCCGCAAGCTCCCCCCATTCAAGCGCGGCTCAAAACACTCCAGCGCTTGGCGGAAGCAGGCATCCCTACACAAGCAACGATTGCCCCTGTTTTGCCGAGCAGTGAGTCATTCCCGGAGATTTTGCGCCCCTTGGTCACCCGTGTCTGTGTCGATGACTTTTATATGGGAGATGGCAGCGGCGGTAAACGAACGAAAAGAAACGGCATTCCCGCTCTCTATGAACAGCTGGGACTGGAACAATGGTATGATCCTACCGCCTATCGGATCGTCTATGATCGGCTATTACGTGTTTTTCCGCCGGATCAGATTTATTTGAGTCAGGAAGGCTTCGCCCCTTAGAATCTACTGTCGATTGTAACACCCCATTCATTGGCAACTTTGATCGGTTTATGATATCGTCTAGCCTAGAGAGTAGTATCATCCAGGGAAATGAGGAATTGTCTTGACCATTACAATCTTGTTATTTGCCGGACTCGCCGAACGTGCGAATGCCCGGGAAGTACAGTTGACCTTATCTGAAGGCGCGACCGTTAGCGACCTTCTGCAAGCAGTGGAAAAAGAATATCCTGCGCTCTCTGCGCTTTTGGGCAGTTGCTTTGTTTCTATCAACCACGAATATGCAACGAAAAATCAGATCATTTCAGCCGATGACGAGATTGCCCTCTTACCTCCAGTAAGCGGCGGAGAAGAAGACCCGCGCTTTGCCATTACCGAGGAGCCTATTTCTGCGGACAAGCTCGTTCGATTGGTGAGCAACCCGCATGCGGGCGCAATTCTTACTTTTGTCGGAACTGTTCGGGAATTTACCCATGGGCAGCGCACCGTGTATTTGTCCTATGAAGCGTATGCCCCTATGGCTGTTGAAAAAATGAAGCAGGTGGCAGCTGAGATCGAGGAACGCTGGCCGGGAGCCCAAGTCGCGATGCACCATCGTATCGGTCATTTGACTGTGGAAGAGATTGCGGTTGTTTGTGCCGTGGCAACAGCGCATCGTAATGAATCATTTGAAGCAGGCCGTTATGCCATCGAGCGACTCAAGCAGATCGTTCCTATTTGGAAAAAAGAAATGTGGGAAGATGGAAGCGAATGGAAGGGCCATCAGCAAGGACCATGGAATCCTCTTGCGATGCCAGAAGGAAAGGTGGAGTAACGCCTTGGATACTCGCTATTCCCGTCAAATATTGTTTCATCCAATCGGGCGCAGTGGACAGGAAAAGCTCGGGCAAAGCCGTGTTGCGATCGTCGGCATGGGAGCGCTCGGAACGGTTCTCTCCAATCATATGGTCCGTGCTGGGGTAGGTTTTGTCCGCATCATTGACCGCGACTTCGTCGAGCCGAGCAACCTACAGCGTCAAATGCTCTACGACGAATCCGATGCAGCCGAGCATTTGCCAAAAGCAATTGCAGCCCACGCCAAGCTGACAAAGATCAATGCAGCTGTTACGATCGAACCGATTGTCGCAGACCTCACCGCTTACAATGCGGAGGAATTGCTGGCAGACGTCGATCTTGTTCTGGATGCGACAGATAATTTTCAGGTGAGATACCTCGTAAACGATGTTTGCGTCAAACATGGCATTCCGTGGGTGTACGGTGGCGCTGTGAGTGCGACCGGAACCTTTACCGCGATTCGTCCGGGGGTCACGCCTTGCTTGCGCTGTCTTTTCCCTGAAGCGCCAAACCCGGGTGAGATGCCTACCTGTGACACGGCTGGCGTCATCGGACCTATCATTCACATCGTCGCCTCCTATCAGGCAACAGAAGCATTCAAGCTGTTAGTAGACGCAATCGATGAACTCAATCCGAATTTGGAGCACTTTGAGATTTGGCATAATCGCCATCAGCAAATCAAGGTGGTCAATGCCCGCCGAGACGATTGTCCGACATGCGGGCAGAAGCAATTTTCGTTTTTACAGCCGGATACCCAAGATGGACAAGCCGTTTCGCTTTGTGGTCGAGACACCGTACAAATCTCGCCCGCCGCTGCAATGACACTTGATCTGAACGCATTGGCAGCAAGACTTTCCCCTTTGGGACAAATTGAGCAGAACAAGTTTTTGCTGCGTTTCCGTGTCGATACGTACACGCTCGTCATTTTCCCAGATGGTCGCGTCCTCGTGCAAGGCACAGATGACGTCAGCCTGGCACGTTCGCTCCATGCCAAGTATATCGGCGCGTAACTGGTTTACCCGTAATGAAAATAAGCTGTCCCAGACCGTCACTCGGACGAAGGGGCAGCTTTTTTACGCCGTTTGAACAAATGTAATCGTAAACGTGGTACCTTTCCCTACTTCACTATCCACGACGATCGTCGCATGATGCAAATCCATTATTTTTTTCACAATCGCCAGCCCCAGACCACTGCCCGAATTGGCTCGATTCCGCGATGGGTCCGCCTTGAAAAATCTTTCGAAAATGCGCTCCTGATTTTCCTTGGAAATCCCGATTCCTGTGTCGGTTATTTTCACGAGTACTTCTCCGTTTACCTTCTCCAGCTTTACGCTGATTTTCCCGCCTGCCCCTGTGAATTTGATGCTGTTCCCAAGCAAGTTGGTCCAGACTTGACTCAGCATATCCTCGTCTGCCACGATTTCGACTTTTTCCAAGTCTATGTCCAGTTCAATCTCTTTCGCCACCCATTGGGGCTCGCATGCAAGGATAAGTGCGCGTAGTTGCGTGTCCAACCGATATCGCTTCCGCTCCAAATCATGCTGGATGCCCTCTAGTGCAGTGAGCTTAAGCAGGTTGTCGCTGATCTTGGACAGTCGCTTGCTTTCCGACTCGATAATCTCCAAGTAGCGTTTACGCTCTTCTTGGCTAAGTCTTTCATTATGCAGGGCGCGAGCAAACCCGCTGATGGACGTCAAAGGCGATTGGATTTCGTGGGAAACATTGGAGATGAACTCCTGCCGCAGCTTCTCCATTTCATTTAATTGTTCCGCCACATGGTTGATGCCGTCCACCAACTCCCCCCATTCATGGGCCAGCTTGATATCCAGATTGACCCGAAAATCCCCCATGGCAATCCGTCTAAGCGCATCAATCAATGGTTGAAACCTGCCCCGATGCCTTGACATGGTGAAGAAAGAAATAATTATTCCTACCCCAATAAACAGGATGCAGTTCAAAACGGATTGGACCAACGTTTTTACAAGATTATTGGGATGATAGCCCGTATAGCTATAAAAGAGAGTCGTAATCCCGTATGCACCTAGGCCGCACAAGGCAAAAACAACACATAAGCCCACCACACTGACGATTTTTTTCAGCAAAACATAGGAATGTTCTGGACTTCTCTTTTTCATACGACGATCTCCAAACGATAACCAAGTCCTCGGACCGTCCGGATCAAAAAGCCGTACATCGCTTCCGGAAAACGTTCCCGCAACCGGTTGATGTGCACGTCTACCGTACGCTCATTCCCCTCAAAATCATAGCCCCATATTTGTTCGATCAGCTGCTCGCGGGAAATGGTCTGCCCGGGATAGCTGGCCAGTTTGAACAACAGCTCGAACTCCTTTAGTGGGATCGTCCAGGTTTTCGTGCCACTAGTGACTGCAAATGTTTTACGATCAAGTAACAGTTGACCTGCTTGAACCTGATGCGAAGCGGCAATCCGGTAGCGCTTGAGCAGCGCTTTTACCCGGACGACCAGCTCCTGCGGATCAAACGGCTTCACCAAATAATCATCTGTCCCCAGCTCAAAGCCTTTGATTTTTTGTGATGTCTCTCCCTTGGCAGTCAGCATGAGCAAGGGAAAATCATAATACTCACGAAGCTTTCGACACAGCTCCCAGCCGTCCATGTTCGGCATCATGATGTCAAGAATCACCAGTTGTGCGGCAACTGATTCCAATTTGTCCAATGCCTCCTGTCCGTCAACGGCTTCCACTATCGTAAAGCCTTCATTGCGCAAGAAGACGCTGACGAGCTCGCGAATATGCGGATCGTCGTCAACTACCATAATCGTGGTCACGTTCTACACCCTCTCTTTTACGAGCAATTGCTGACTAGCCAATTCCCGGTACATCTCATGAGTTTGAAAAAGCTCTTCATGTGTACCCATACCTGTGATTTTTCCCTTTTCCAAAAAGATGATTTGGTCTGCCTCCACCACGGTAGACAAGCGATGGGCAATCACGAGGGTGGTGCGTCCCTTCATCAAATTTTGCAACGCCTTCTGGACGATCATCTCGGAATTACTGTCCAAGCTAGAGGTCGCTTCATCCAGCATCAAGATTTGCGGGTCCCGAAGCAGTGCACGGGCAATGCCGATTCGTTGGCGTTGTCCACCCGATAGCTTCATGCCTCGCTCCCCTACTTCTGTCTCATAGCCATTCGGCAATTCCTCAATAAATTGATCCGCATAGGCCATCTTTGCCGCTTCCTTCAACTCCTCGTCGGTAATCGTCCGTGAAATCCCGTAGCAAATATTCTCTCGGATGGTTCCGGCGATCAATGGACTTTCCTGGGAAACGTAGCCGATTTGACTTCTCCATGACTTCAAGGAAAAATCCGTGATGGGATCATTGCCTAGCCTGATTTCTCCAGTCAGTGGCTGGTAATATCTTTCAACCAGGGAAAACAACGTCGTCTTGCCGCTGCCGCTCGGTCCGACAATCGCATTTACTTTTCCGGCCCCAATCGTAAAGCTGACATCATCGAGAATGGTTTCCCCGTTCTCATACGCGAAGCTCACATGGCTCAAATGGATGGGCAGTCCTGCGTTTTCAAGCGTCCGTCCTGTCAGAAGATCTTCCTCTTCAGCGTTCAGTGTCGAGATGATTCTTTCGGTTGCCCCCATGGCTTTTTGTAACGAGGTGAAAAACTGTGTGAATTGCCCCAGTGGGATGACAATTTGCACCAGATACAAAATAAATGCGACCAGCTCACCAGCTGTCAATGCTCCCATGGACACGCGCATGCCACCATAGCCGATCACAACCACGAGCAGCACCATCAGGATAAAGGACATTAGCGGTCCAATGACGGCTTGGACTTTTCCTTCTCTCAGCCCGAATCGGAACAAATTCCCGATTGCCTTTGTTCCCATTCCCAACTCGTGGGTTTCGGCATTGGAAGATTTGACGAGCCGCATTTCTTGGAGCACTTGATTCATAATGGTTGTAAAGCTGGCGGTTTCATCTTGCAATCCTTTTGAAATTTTGTACATCTGACTGCCAAGCGGCATGAGAATCCCGATGCACAGCGGCACAGCAACGAGCATGGTTAACGTCATTTGCCAATCGAGGTAGAGCAAGGTCACCACAGAACCAACAATCGTGATCAATCCTGTGAAAAAGCTGGACAGGTGCTCCGTAATCAGGCTTTTCACAACGCCGGTATCGTTTGTCATTCGACTGATCGTATCACCAGTCCGGTTGTTATCATAATAAGAGATCGGCAGGACGAGCAGTTTTTTCCATAGTCGTTCACGGAGTGAGGCCACCACACTCTCGCCGACATGATTTAATAAGTAGATGGACAGTCCTCCTGCAATGGCTTGTGCGACAAAGGCAACGATCATTAGAATGATTTGTGGTGTTGTGATCGTAGACAGGGAAAAGCTGTCCACCAAATCCTTCGTAAACAACGGTATCACTAAGCTAACTAGTGTAGTTGCGATGCTCATGAACAACGCGACACCGATTTTCAGCTTGGATGGCTTTGTGTCCCTAATTAATCGAAAGAAAGGTCGCCAGTTTCCCCATTTCGCTACGCTGTTGGTTTGTTCCATTCGTTCATTTCTCCCCTTTTTCCTCCACTCATTTTCACTTGCAAGTGATAAGATACTGCATGAATGTAAACGAAATATAAACGGGATAATAATTCAAGTGCGTGCAATTTTCTTCTTTCTAAGTAAGAAGACGTTTCTGATCCAATTTTCTTTACCTATGATTTTTGTATATAAATGATGAATTTGGGGTAGAAGCCGGGAAACAAATCGTATATAATAGGTTCGTAATGAAGAAACGAAACAACGTTTCACCAGATGAAACTCCAAGTTATTATAGGGAGGTTGTATACATTGGCTAACAAAGATGCTTACAAAGTAAAGTCTTCCCTGCAAGTAGGCGACAAGTCTTTTGCTTACTATCGCCTGCAAGGGTTGGAAGAACAAGGATTGGGCGATGTTTCCAAACTGCCGTTCTCCATTAAAGTTCTGCTCGAGGCTGCTGTTCGTCAGTTCGACGGCCGCGCGATCACCAAAGAACACGTACAACAATTGGCGACCTGGACAAAAGGCCGCGACGAAAACCAAGAAGTACCTCTCATGCCAGCTCGTATCGTTCTGCAAGACTTCACCGGTGTACCGGCTGTAGTTGACTTGGCAGCGATGCGCATCGCGATGAAGCGCGCTGGTGGAGATCCAAAACGAATCAACCCGTTGGTTCCAGTTGACCTCGTTATCGACCACTCCGTCATGGTTGACGATTTCGGTAACGCGTCCGCTCTGGACAACAACATGAAATTGGAATTCGAACGCAACCAAGAGCGCTACCGCTTCCTGCGTTGGGCACAAACTGCGTTTGACAACTTCCGTGCGGTTCCTCCAGCTACTGGTATCGTTCACCAAGTAAACTTGGAGTACCTCGCAACTGTAATCGCTACTCGCGAAGTAGATGGCGAATTGGTTGCTTTCCCTGACTCTCTCGTAGGTACTGACTCCCACACCACTATGATCAACGGTCTTGGTGTTCTTGGATGGGGTGTTGGTGGTATCGAGGCAGAAGCAGGAATGCTCGGACAACCTCTGTATTTCGTAACGCCAGAAGTAGTTGGTTTCAAACTGACTGGTACCCTGAGTGCTGGTGCGACTGCAACCGACCTCGCTCTGACTGTTACGCAAATGCTGCGTAAAAAAGGCGTTGTAGGTAAATTCGTGGAGTTCTACGGACCAGGCCTGTCCAACATCTCGCTGGCTGACCGCGCTACCGTAGCGAACATGGCACCTGAGTACGGCGCTACTATGGGCTTTTTCCCAGTAGATGCTGAGACACTCAACTACATGCGTCAAACCGGTCGTGAAGAAGACCTGATCTCCTTGGTTGAAACTTACACCAAAGCACAAGGCCTCTTCCGTACTGACGAGACTGTTGACCCAGTATTCTCCGAAACATTGGAACTGGATCTGTCCACTGTCGTACCTAGCTTGGCTGGTCCAAAACGTCCTCAAGACCGCGTAGAACTGACTGCTATGAAGGAATCCTTCAATAACAGCCTCGTGACGCCGATCGACAAAGGCGGATTTGGTCTCTCCGAAGAGAAAATCGCAGCTAGCGCACCTGTTGCTTATCCAAACGGTGAAACAGCTACGCTGAAAACTGGTTCGGTTGTTATCGCAGCGATCACTTCCTGTACCAATACATCAAATCCTAGCGTAATGCTGGGTGCAGGTATCCTGGCGAAAAAAGCTGTGGAAAAAGGCCTGAAAAAGCCTCCTTTCGTAAAAAGCTCCCTGGCTCCAGGTTCTCGCGTAGTTACCCAATACCTGAAAGACGCTGGTCTGATCGATTCTCTGGATGCTATCGGATTCAACGTCGTAGGTTATGGTTGCACCACTTGCATCGGTAACTCCGGTCCATTGCCAGAGGAAACCAGCAAAGCTATCGCTGACGAAGATCTGACAGTTGCAGCGGTACTCTCCGGTAACCGTAACTTCGAAGGCCGTATCCATGCACAGGTAAAAGCGAACTACCTCGCTTCTCCTCCATTGGTTATCGCCTATGCACTCGCAGGTACTGTAAATATCGACCTGACTACAGAGCCAATCGGCACTGGCAAAGACGGTCAACCTGTATTCTTGAAAGACATCTGGCCAACTCCACAAGAGATCGCAGCTGCTATGGACAAAGCTATGAATCCGGCTCTGTTCCGCGCTGAGTACGGCCAAGTGTTCACACAAAACGAAGCTTGGAACAAAATCGACGTTCCAACTGGCGACCTGTATGAGTGGGATGAAAAATCCACGTACATCCAAGAACCGCCATTCTTCCAAAACCTGGCTGGAGAAATCGCTAAAATTGCAGACATCAAAGCAGCGAACACCATCGCACTCTTCGGTGATTCTGTGACAACTGACCATATCTCCCCAGCTGGTAACATCTCGCCAACTAGCCCAGCAGGTCTGTATCTGCAAGCAAACGGCGTAGAGCGCAAAGACTTCAACTCCTACGGTGCTCGTCGTGGTAGCCACGATGTCATGATGCGCGGTACATTTGCGAACATCCGTATCCGCAACCAAGTAGCTCCTGGAACTGAGGGCGGCGTAACGAAATACTTGCCAACTGACGAAGTAATGTCCATCTACGATGCTTCCATGAAGTATCAAGCAGACGGTACTCCACTCGTTGTACTGGCTGGTAAAGAGTACGGTACTGGTTCTTCCCGTGACTGGGCAGCAAAAGGTACATTCCTCTTGGGTATCAAAGCGGTTATCGCTGAGAGCTTCGAGCGTATCCACCGTGCTAACCTGGTTGGTATGGGCGTTCTGCCTCTGCAATTCGCTGATGGCCAAAGCTGGAAGTCCCTCGGCATCGACGGTACTGAGTCCTTCAGCATTGTGGGTCTCTCCGATGATGTTCAACCTGGCCAACGCGTAAAAGTAGAAGCAACGAAGAAAGACGGCAGCACTTTCGAATTCGAAGTAATCGTGCGCCTCGATTCCATGGTAGACGTAGACTACTACCGCAATGGTGGTATCCTGCAAACGGTTCTGCGTCAGTTGCTGGATGAAGGCAAACCAGTAAACGCGTAAGCAAACGAATAAAAAATAAGTTCGTATCAGCACCCACCCAATGAAAAGGGCAGGCTCCGAGTATCTCGGCAGTCTGCCCTTTTTACGTTCCCAGTCAGAACATGGTTGTCGTTAAACAGGCCTCTCTACACTTGGTCTGTTTTTTGTTTTCACTTCCTGATAGTGATAGGCCACGCCTAAGAAGAAGAAACGGTGAATACGCATGGAAGAGGGAATTGTTTCCCACAAAAAGGGAGGGATTTTCGTGATGAAACAGTTGTTTCGCGAAACCTGGATCGAGGTCAATCTCGATGCCATTAAGAAAAACATTCGGGCCATACGCCGGCATATTCCTGAACAGACGAAAATCATTGCAGTTGTAAAAGCGAATGCCTATGGCCATGGTTCTGTTGGAGTAGCCCGCCATGCCCTCGAGTACGGGGCTACTTCTCTCGCTGTCGCCATCCTGGAAGAAGGCATCGTCTTGCGAAAGGCGGGCATTGTAGCACCTATTCTCGTGCTGGGATTCACTCCTCTTTCACGTGTCAAAGAGGCGGTCGCCTGGAATATTGAGCTGTCTGCGTTTCAGGCCGATTGGATCAAAAAAGCCGATAAAATTGTCAAAGCAACCACTTTCTCCAATCGTTTGAACATCCATATCAATGTAGACACTGGCATGGGACGTCTCGGCGTACGGACAAAATCTGCGTTGCTTTCAGTCGTGAAGGCGTTAACTTCAAGCTCTTCCCTTGCATGGACCGGAATCTTCACTCATTTTTCCACTGCGGATGAACCTGACCACACATTAACCAAAGCGCAACACGAGTTATTTGTTGATTATCTTCGTTACCTGAAGGAAAAAGGCTTCGAGCTTCCGACCGTACACATGTGCAACACCGCCGCCACTATTGCTTTTCCCGAATATAGCGCCGATATGATCCGCCTCGGAATCGGCATGTACGGGCTGTATCCATCCGCTTATATCCGCCAACTCCATCGTGTGAAGCTCGTTCCGGCACTCAGCTTGAAATCGCGCTTCTCCTATGTGAAGACAATGCTGACGCCACCTTATACCATCAGTTATGGGGCTACATACATAGCAAAGCACGGAGAGGTCATCGGGACGGTTCCAATCGGTTATGCCGACGGATATTCGCGCGCACTCTCTAACCGGGGATTTGTTCTGTATCGAGGCAGAAGGTTGCCAATCGCAGGGCGAGTGACGATGGATCAGATGATGGTCAGCTTGGGAGAAGGCAGTGGAAAGCAAGGCGATGAAGTCGTGATTTATGGCAAGCAAGGAAACCTCGAGATTACTGTCGATGAGATTGCTGAAATGCTCGGAACGATCAATTATGAAGTCGTTGCCACCCTCAGTAATCGCATCCCTCGTTTGTTTTTGGAAAAAGGGGTGATTGTAGAGATCTCTCATCTGTTGCCGGAAGGGTAAATGAGGCAGACTTGGAGAATAATTTTTCCCCGAAAACGAAAAATAGGGAAAACCAAATTCGCATAAAAGGAATGGAAACATGAAGCCGCGATTCACATACGCCACCCTTCTCCTGTTGGTGCTGAGTCTGACTGTGATCAGCTGCAAGCCAGACTCAGCTTCCCAAATCCGTCAGCATAGCCTTAAGGCTCAACCCACGGCTGAGAAAAACGAATCACAAAAGCCTGTCCTGCTCATTCTCATTGATTCGTTAATGGACAAACCACTGCAAGAAGCAATCCGGCAAGGCCGCGCTCCAGCTTTGGGCTATTTGCTTGCAAACGGGCGCTATTACCCGCAAGTTGTGAGCTCATTCCCCACCATGTCGGTGGCGATCGACAGCACCCTTCTTACAGGGACGTATGCCAATCAGCATCATGTACCGGGATTATCCTGGTTCAGCAACAAGGAAAAGCGGATGATTTATTACGGGTATGGTCCCAAAGAAGGGCTAAAGATCGATCAGCCACAAGTGCTGTTAGATATCCTTCATCAATTAAACCTGGTCCAGCTCAATCCGCATACGAAAACCATCCATGAAGAATTGGCGGAAAAAGGCAAGGATACCGCTTCCATCAATGCGATTCTATGGCGAGGCAAAACGCCCCACACCTTACAAATCCCCCGTCTCATTGATTTCGGCACACGTTTGCCAAGTGAACTGAATGTGACCGGACCAAAATTGATGTCGTATGCAGCATTTGCCCAGCTTGATCCGAATCAAAAGCGTGAAAAGCGCATTTGGCGAAAATACGGGATGAACGATGAGTTTTCCGCGCAGGAGGCTGCCTATCTCATCGCCAACAAAAAGCTTCCCCCTCTTACCATCACCTACTTGCCGGAAAATGATATGGAAGTACATAAGAAGGGACCCGCTACGATCGAAGGGATTGAAAAAGCGGATAAAGCGCTTCAGACCGTACTCGATGCATTTGGCTCGTGGGACAAAGCAATCAAAGAAGCGCGGTGGATCGTCATGGGAGACAGTGGACAGACCCCTGTTCTGAATGATCGCAAGACCGCTACCATTGACTTGCGCAGCTTATTGACCGACTATCGTATAGCCAAAATCAGTCAGCCTGTCACCCCTACTGATCAAGTCGTGATTTCGACCAACGAACGGATGGCTTATATTTACGCCTTGGACTCACGTATTCCGTTATCGGATATCGTAAAACGCTTGCAGCGTGAAGCTAAGCTGGACATCATTGCGCGTAAGGAAGATCAAAAGATTGTCGTAACAGCAGGCCAGATCAATCAACAGTTTTCTTACCAGCCAAACGGTCCCTATATTGATCCATATGGTCAAACATGGACCTTCGATGGCGATCCGCGTCTGCTGGATATGACCATCAAGAACAACCGGATGACATACGGGAAATACCCGGACGTTCTAGCGAGGCTCTATGGCGCAATGAATTCGCATGAAGGCAGATATGTGGTCGTTACTGTTCAGCCTGGGCATGAGCTCATTACCGAAAGCTCTCCCACCCATATCGGCGGAGCGGCACACGGTTCCTTGCACGAGATCGACTCACTCGTTCCCCTGCTGGTAACCGGGACAACCACGAAACCCAAAACTTTGCGTATCGTCGACTTGAAAGATTGGCTGCTGCGCCTGACAACCGAGTGAGTAAGGCAGTTTTTTAGAGAAAGGGCGGGTTTCGGAAAATCTGCCCTCTACTCTTTTTATTCCGTCGTTTTATTACTTCCCCTTATCTTGATCCTGCATCGGAATCATCCTTTTCTCTTACATCCGGCAAGAAACAGACCTGCGAGGCTATGGGGAAGAAAAACGCTGGGCGCATGCTACCGCTCATGCTGCAGACGCTCTCGATGACCTGACTCAATGCAGTGAACTGGATCAGACTGACCTGTCTGGAATCGTGATGAACTCTCAATGGATGATTTGGATGGATGGGTTCGGAGTTTTGCGAATCGTTTGGATAGTAGCTATTCAATCGAATCGTATAAGTGGATTGCAGCGACCTTGCTTCCTCTAAGTTCACAGCGAGCATAGTCACCGAAAATCAAAACGAATACATGTTCTCCCCCATTTTAGGCACCCTACTGATGAGGAGGGATGATGCATGGATCAACGAAACTTTGAACAAATTTATGAAACGTACAAAAATGCCGGAGAACAACAGGCGATCCAGGAAAATGAAGACAACAGCCCACTGACGAATACGGGAAAAGAGCAAATCGTCGCCGTCAGGAAAAATGACGATGGAGACTTGATCGCCTTTAAAACAGACACAGGCCGCGAGCTCGACTATATCACCGCACTCAACGACGCAAAGGCTGGCAAGCTGGCTCATGTAGACGTATTTCACAAGTATGGGAGAGACATTCTGCGGAGTGAGCCAGACGGAATCAAGGAAAACAATTTGGATAATCTGCCTGACTTTTGACGGCAAAAAGGTCGCCCACAGCAGAATCGGGGCGACCTTTTTTTGTATCGACGCGCATTGGATTAGTGGATAAACTTACCGCTACTCAATTCTTTTGTGGCTGCCGGTCTCTTCTGTTATTGTGCAGGAGTAGGAACTGCTGGCTCGTTCTCACCGCCCAAACGCCGGCGTGCCGTCTCCCTTTTTCCCACTGCCGGTAGATGCTCTCCTGCCTTGGCCAATCCCCAGACAGGCATATTTCCGTAAAGACATTCGTATTTTCCCGCATCGACCAAATACGTCTCGTGAAAAATCCCAACCGTTCCATCCATTCCTACCGCTTGGTTGAACTTCTTCCACGCGCTCAGATGATTGTGGCTTTTTCTCGCGTAATTTTCCAGGTGCTCATAGGATCGCCAGTACTGGATTTGGGTGATTTCACGGAGATTAAAATGCGAAGTGTGCCCCAAAAGTCCGAGCTCAGGATGCTGATACAACTCTCGCATCATGCCACCCATGGCGTTGGCTACTGGCATCCACTTATGAACCGCAAGCATACGGTTGATTCGCATCCCGATGATAAATACGACGAAAGATCCTTCCATTTGTGCTGTAAAACGCCCCGGAACTACTTTTGCCATCCGACTCCCCTACCTTATCAATGATTTGAGGTGCAGCTCATAACACGCCATATAATCAGACACATGAAACAAATGTGCCGTCAGATAGGCTCCGTAAAATATCGAGAATAACAGAATAACGGCTTCCCTCTCCGGCAGGTGAAGGGCGAGTTGACCATCCTCGGCTGCTTCTTGTACGCACTTTTGCAACATTTGATGCAGATCAGTTGCTCTAATGGCTTCTCTCTCCTCTTCCTCGGGGAAGCGCAAGTACAATTCTGCATCAGATAAAAGCGGGACACACGGGTGCATTTTTTGCTCGGCTAAAAAGCTGATAAGGCTAAGCATGACCCCAGGCTGCTTCTCGCTATCACGCGTAACCTTGGCAAAAATATGCCGAACAGCTTCCCAACCTCTCTTGTCAGTACTCCGCAACTCAACAAAGCACTCTGCCTGCCATATGCTCATGTAATAAATCAAGAGCTCTTCTTTTTGCGGGAAAAATTTAAAGAATGTAACCTTCGACACCTCTGCTCGTTCGCAAATGTCATCCACAAGTACATTGCGGAAGCTCCCGTCTCCTATCAGCTCCAAGGCAGCGTCCAGAAGGGCGAATTTGGTTTTTGCTTTCTTTTTCTCACGTAGTGATAATGCTTCTGCCATCTTGTACTCCTTTTTCCATATTTCCATTTTCGTTTATCATAGTACATAAATTAACTTAAGTAAAGTTTTTATTCGAGTAACAAAAAACCAGCACCTCCATGGCGGTGTGCTGGCTTCTTCGTTACTTCATCATTTTCCCCATCCGATAGGCTGCTTCCATGATGTAAGGAGCATATTGGCTCATTTTTTCAGGAGTCAGGCGGTTGGAAGGACCCGACGCCGCTATTGACGCTACCAATTGTCCGTTGCGGTTGAATATCGGGACGGCTACGGCTGCTGTCCCCAGCTCCCGTTCCTCTACGCTAGTTGCGAAGCCTTGCTTCCTGATTTGATCCAATTGCTCAATGAAAGACTCCTTGTTCACATAGTCAGGCCAATTCGGATCGCTGATGACTTCCTGCAAAATGAAAGGCTCTGCGTAAGCAACGAGTACCTTGCTGGATGCCCCCACCGCAAGTGGCATACGCGCTCCGATTGGCGCCACCCTGCGAATCGGCTGCTTGCTTTGGACTGCCTGTACGCGTATCCGCTCGTTTCCATCCCGCACGTACAAACTAATCGTTTCCTCCACCAAATCCCGCAATCGCTCCATCTCCGGCAGCAGCAAAGTCGCTGGATCATCGTTTTGCGACAAATTGGCGGATAACTCCCAAACGCGAAACCCAAGTCGATACTTCTCCGTCTGGACATCTCGTATCAGAAACCCTTTGTTCTCCAGCGTTGCCAGCAAACGATGCACGGTACTTTTATGCAAGGAGAGTCGACTCGCTATCTCGCTCAGGCCCAGATCCGTTGCGTCCGTAAAACAGAGCAGGATATCCAAAGCCCGATCGACTGCTCGAACGTTTGCTTTTTGTTCTTCTTCCATAAGTGTTTGACACCTGCTTCCTACTTTGTTCCGATCGTTTCATCTGATGAAACGAATATGCTACTTTTCAGTATACGAAAAAATAAAGCATAGTAAAGAGCGAATCCAAAGGCTCCCCTACCTATTTTCTATTTATGAGGTCATTCCCACAGACGCGGAAACCAGATAGGACATACACTGACAGCAAAATAGCAACGTTTCCATTCTCGATTGGGGGAATGACCTTCTTGGGCAAAAAGAGCAAATCAAAACTGACCAAGCATAACCTGCTCCGAGCAAGTTCTGCGCTTGGCTCGGCCTTACCCCGGACAGCTCGTTTTTCTAAACAGTCTTTGCATGCATTTCTGGATCAATACAAAAAGGTGATCGTCAAACCAGCAACAGGAAGTGGTGGTGCTGGCGTCATGCTCATCACACGGAAAGCCAAGGGCCGTTACCGCGTCCAACGTGGACCTGCACACTACACGTTGCGTGGCAAGTTGGAGACTTACAGGTATTTGCGCAGAAAAATAACGACCTCTTATCTGATTCAGCGCGGTATCTCACTGGCACGCGTCAATGGTGCCTTGTTCGATGTAAGAGTGATGGTCCAAAAAAGATCAGGCTCTCCCTGGGCCGTTACCGGAATCCTTGCAAAAGTAGCAGGCAGAGGCTATATCATCACCAATGTCAAAAGAAGCAAGGGACGGGTGCTGCCGATCCGTTCAGCCATTCAACACTCATCGATTCGCGGTGCTTCTACCTCCACGATCATTGCTCGCCTGCGAAGAATCGCCATCCTCGCTGCGAAACGATTGGCACGCTATTACACGAGCCAGAAGGTCTTCGGACTGGATATGGGGATTGACGCAAGTGGCCGCGTGTGGATTATTGAAGCCAATCTCCACCCCGACATTACCCTGTTTCTGAAGCTTGCCGACAAATCAATGTACAACAGAATATGTGCTTATCGAAGGCATGTATAAGAAAAAGGGGAGCCGTTCTGACGCGGCCCCCCTTTTTATGTGTGTGATTGTCCTTTTAAAAATCAAAATGATCCGGGTCTGGCCCAAAACGCTTATTTTCATTTAGGGCAGTGATTTTTTCTACATCCTCTGCACTGAGGGAGAAGTCAAAAACATCTGCGTTCTGGCGAATCCGCTCAGGTGTGATCGACTTCGGAATCGTTACCACTTGGTTTTCCAAATCCCAGCGAAGCACAATTTGTGCAGGAGACTTGCCATATTTTTGTCCCAATTCCACCAAGAGAGGATGATCGAGATTTCCTTGCATCAACGGGCTCCATGCCTCTAGTTGAATGTGATGCTCTTTGCAATACGCATGCAATTCTTTTTGGGTAAGCAATGGATGATACTCGACTTGGTTGATAACCGGAATGATCTCGCTATGTTGACGCAAATCCTCGAGGTGGTGGCTATGAAAATTACTGATGCCAATCGCACGTACATATCCATCGCGGTACAGCTTTTCCAAGGCCCTCCATGTATCGACATACTTGTCTTTTACGGGCCAGTGAATCAGGTACAAATCCAGCGTATCGGTACCCAATTTTTTCATACTTTCATCAAAAGCCTTCAGCGTTGACTCGTAGCCTTGATCCGCATTCCATACCTTGGTCGTAATGAACAATTGATCGCGATCAATCCCGGCTTGACGGATACCTTCGCCTACGCCTGCTTCGTTGCCATAGATAGCTGCCGTGTCTATACTGCGATAACCCGCTTCAATCGCGGATCGGACGGCCAACGTTTCGTTTCCGTCTTTTGCCTTCCAGACACCCAGACCCAGCCAGGGCATCTTCACCCCGTTGTTCAAAACGGAATGATCTGTGATATGTGTTGCCATTGGATCTCCTCCCGTCTTACGCTGATATGTACTTACATTAAGAAAGTGTAGCATAAATACAAAATGAAGCAAACCTTGCTACTCTTGCGAATCTGGATACACTTCATCCTCTGTCCCAGCTACCAGCGGTTTGATCGCCCACCATCTGATCCTTGCCCGATCTGTCTGAACAGGTCCCTTCACCTGGACGCCGATCCGAAACGTTCCTTTCTGCGGATAAACGATAACCCCCACGGCAAAATGCGCTGCATCTGTCGCATACTCCGAATCATCAAAAACACTGCTATGCCCGTACATCACTTGCTCATGCTGGGAAAGCAACTCATCGATCACATCTGCATGAAAATCCTCGATTCCTGCACTGACATACACGTTACCTTTTCCGAGAGAATGCTTGAGCTCCTCAGAAAAATAACGATTGCCAATCTTGACTCCAAACGGCCAGTTGGAGGAGTATGGCTCAATCGGTATTTCTACCACGCCAGTTGCTACTTGTTCACTAGTCTTTCCTGGTCGGGGCAGTCCAAGCTCAAACTGGTAGACAGACGCCAGATGATCGTAGCTAACATCGAACTGCGGCTTATCGCCTGCCGCGATTTCTTTCACACGCGTGGTCACCCGGAAGGAATCCCCAGGGGACCCTTGCTCGACTGGCTTTCCCTTCTGTACACGCAAAGCAAGCTTTTGCAAAAGCGCTGGCGTATACACGTACTCCCCAAACGGAACAGGAAGGACCTTCTCAATGACATAGGTCGCATTCATTTGCAGCAAGCATACTTTTGCCAAATAAAGAAAAGGCTGTTCGTTTGCCTGTGTCACATGATCTAGCTTGCGATTGTAGTAATCGGACACAAGCCGCTCTACCAGATCGTCTGGCGTGATTTCAATTTTCCCTACAGAGACGAGATCGGTATGCATCAAGCGATCGCCGAGTCGAACCTCTGCCTTGCCACCCAGCACTGTCAGCTCCACCGTACCGCGATCCCAGCCAGCCTTGATCGGAATGGAGATGACGTAATCCGTCTCTTTCGCGTCAACAGGCTCTAAGAAGGATACGCTACCGTCGCTGCTTTCCAAGACTGTCAGCCCTAGCGCATTCAGCTTGTAGTGGAATTGCACGCGTGAGGTTTGTACCGTCTTCTCGATGTGCAACTGCAAGGTAAATACTTCACCCGGATTGACGTATCGCGGAGTTGCCTGCCAAATGCGCACCTGTTGATCTGCATAGAGGAGCATTCTTTGCTCTACCAGTTGCACCCCTTCGATGGAAGCGGGATGTGGTGCTTCCTCTTTAATAAAAAGCCGGTATCCTTCTGCCACCCGGTTGTATTCAGCCATTTCCTGCTCGACGGTTTCGGAGACGGAGAAGACCTGTTCTTTGCCTTTTTCATCATAGGCCAAGCAGACGTACACATTTTTCGCGTAATCGTTGTTGCTAAAGCCTTCCATCATGGACAGCTTCAGCTTCACAGGCTCAGGGAGCACGATTTCCCTCCCGAGATAATCGAGAGCGACTCCAGCTTCGACCGAAATCTGCTTTTCGTCCACAGCGATCACCTGCAAACCGCATACCACTCCACCCCCGTGAAGCAACCGATTGGTGAGTCGACGCTTGTCATTGAAATAGCGCTGTTCTGTTTCGAAATCTCTGACGGTCAACAGCTTCCCTTTGAAATACACATTCCGTTCATGTGGAAAATAACGCAGATTCTTCATCTCGAACACCCCACTTTGCGTAAAAATCTCGGCTTCTTACTCCAGCTCTGCATCCAGGCCAATCCTCGTGTCATAATCGATTCGTCTGCTGCGGTCCTTTCCGCTTAGCACCGTGTTGTACGGCATGGATAAATTTTGATCAAGCGTAAGGAACGACGGCTCCGTCAAATAAGAATTAATTCCTACGTAGCTATGGAGGTCGGCGTAGATGCCCGGTCGCAGGACGATGAGCTTCGCCTCTGTAAAAGCAGGCTTTTGATCTTCCAAAATCTTTTGCAGAACCGACTGCTCTCGCTCTGTTTTCGCGCATTCCTGCGAAACGATCAGGCAAAATTGATACGGATGATCCATGTACAAGGAAGAGATTAGCTCGTGCAGCTCCGGAATCGCCTTCATGTCCCTGATTTGAAAATACTCAACGATCATCGGGCGCTCCCCGGTATACAGCTGTACCATCTTTTCCAATCCCGCACGAGTACCCTGCTCTGCGTACAGCTCCGGTGCGCGACGAATCAGCTCTCGGCGCTGTGCCTCTGTCCAATGCTCTTCCCTGCCCATCCCTAACCAGGAAGCGAGCCAAGGGACGAACTCTCCAGGTGTCGTATCAGGATCGAACAAACGTGAGATGGTATCAATCTGTTCCTCCAGCTCCAAGTAAAACGTCCCGAAAAGGGAGAGGAAGCGCTCCAAGAAATCAGCACTGGCAGGTTCACTTTGATAAGTCGCTGGCAGATAACGCAAAAATGTGTCGCGCGGCGAGTAAATCCGCATTTGCCTGAGGAGCGGCGAGTGGCGGTCAGTACCGAGCCATTCGATTTTGAGCCATAAATAGCGGCCTTGTGCGGAATGAAACAGTGCATCTGAAGCATTGATTACCGGCTCTGACCATAGAGTAGCCGTCCGTTGCAGCTTGGTTTTCCAGTCCATGCCGGGTTCCAGCAAAAAATCATCCAGATTGCGTACGGCTCCATCAATCACCTGCTCTTTTCGATCAGAAGAAAACGTCGAGATGAGTAACTGCGTTTCTTCCGGTATGTCTGCTTCCAGCGTGAATTTATGCCACACCGTTTCAAATTCCGTGCTATCCAATGCACGGGAGAAGTAGATGCCCATCGGTATTCCCGTCGCATCCAGGTTGGACGTCCGCGAGACGAGCCTCATCATAGTCAGAACATTTTTCTGCGCATCCCAAACGTACAATCGTTGCTGGTGATCAAAAACAAGCTTGTCTGCTCGACCGTGGTAATTGGTCAATGGCGCAAGTGCTTCTCCCGTAGGTTGAAAACGCAAAATGAATCGGGTATGATCATGGGCCGAATCGATGGAACGACTATCACCCACATAGAGGATGGGACCTGGACCCACTGCAAATCCCGCGGGCTTGGTGCCTGACGGAATCGCCAGAGTGCACACATCGGCGCCTTCCGAAGAGAACCGAAACACTTGATTCGTCTGTGCCAAAAATAGATAGGCCATGCCCGTTTCGGCAACGGACAGACGAAACAACCTTCTTCGCCTGATCTCACGGAGTGCAGATGTCTCTGTTACTTTCAATTCCTCATGCACGTATGTAGCGTCCACTTTGCCTGCCCGATTCAGCCGAAGGACGATGACTTGTGTTCCCGCTGCGATTTCCTTCCGTGCATTGTCTCCATCTACGACCACAGGTGTCGCGATGTAAAGACATCCTTCTCCATCCAGCCCTGCATCCAAAGGAAAAAGCCGCGGTTCCTCCCCCTCTTCCCAGCTCCAAACGCACTGGCCATTGGCTATGGAATACGCTCCGACTTTTCGCCTCGCCTCGGGGTCGATGATGTACACGTATTCATCGTCAGCGACGAGAAACGAATCTCTGGAAAACAACCCGCGTCCAGCCCGAAACACCGTCTCCTTGAAGTTGTTGCTGTCATCGTAATGCGTGATCTGCCCGCTTTCATCCAGCCAAAGCAACGAACCAACGCGTGCCATGGCAAAATCCAAGAGTCGAGAGTGATGTGTCGTCCCAGCCTGATGCACATGATCGATCACATATTCGGGCGATTTATTCAGCGCGATCCCCTCGTTGGAGACGTGAAGGTTATACCAGGCCCCCCGCTGCCAATCGGACGGATTGTTCAGGGAAAAGAAACGATTCATTGTATCCACGCCCACTCCTCCGTTTGTTCACGTCTATCTTTCTCTATCCAAAACGAGCTCCAGAACATGCTCTCCTGAGTACACCAGCGCATGGCGCGGAATCTCAATATCGCCCCCTTCGTCCCTGACGATGCCTGTGCCCTCTGCGGAAACCCACAAATCCGTCACGTACAGCACACCCTCGATCTGGTTTAACACCTCGTAGAGATCACTTTTATAAACAGGTCGGCCAAACTCCCATCCTTTTCCTTGGTGAGTCGAAGGATTGTGCAGATCCAAAGGTGTCAAATATCGCTGCAATGCTTGTAGCACCACTTGCTTTTTGTCTGCAAATGCAGGCTCCACCATGATTGTCGCAAAAACGGTCACCTTGATATAGGCAGGAGCTGCTACATGGACTTCTGTCGTCAGGAGCCTTCGCTGTTCCAAGTGATGGCGAACAGTACACAGGAAGCCTTCACTTGGCAGTGGTGTCGGCTGATCGCTGAATGGGACGATGACGACGGTCATTTGAGCGGCTGCATTTTGCTCGGAAGCTCCCATTTCCCCTACTTTGTACAGGGGGATTGCCTTCGCCCGGGCCACTCGCAATCCGGGAGTCGATAGCGCGATGGCCTCATAATCTTCTGCTGTAACGGCCCGCTGCGGTTTTTTCCATTCCGTCCTCATCCTGCGCTTGGCTTCATCAATCGTTTCCCGTTCGCTTCCCCCACAGGCTGGACGGGGATTCGTCACCTGCGCAATGGTTCGCTGCCGGGCGAGCGGCAGGAATCGGGTAATTTGACCTCCTTGCACATTCCCCCTCGCACCTTGACCTGTCTGACACGATATGATCCGAATACCCGCCATGCCTTCCAGTCTTTCGGGAATGGCTCCGTGCTCATTGTTGCCAAACGCAATTTCTGCCCCGTCTGCATCAATCAGCATAAAATGGCGGTCCTGTGGTCCTGATCGGTCAAAATCAGTGACCAGCGACCAGTCTTCCCAGACGGGCAACGGACTGCCTTCATCCTGACGCGCTACCTGAATGACAAACGTTTCCGGCAAGATCGATTGGACATTCAGCCGAAACACTTGATGTGGCAATCCACTGCTTTCTCCAATGAACCGCTGCCCTGCAAAGTCACTCCGATAGGCGATGACCCGAATATTTTTGCGACCTTCTGGCGTTGCACTTCCAAATCGAATCATCTTTGTGCCCTGTTCTGGGTCACGCGAAACACGAAACGAAAATACGCCTGTATCGGCTTGGTCTGGTTCATCTTGATCCCATCCACTTTGCCAATATTGCCCCTTTTTGTATTGAACCTCCACAGTGCCGTCGTACGATAGCGAACTGGAAAGGACGATCGTCTGATCCGCTTGCCCCGTTCCATCGAACTCCCATACTTGACTGAAGGTTTCTCGTTGGATGACACTCACGGTGTTCAGCTCGATTTTTTCCATGCGAGGAGCCAATTCGAATCGACCTGCTCGCAATGTCGCACAGAGCCAAAAACGCGGCCGATCATTGGCAGGGTAAAGCATGAGCGGCTTCATTGTTCCTTCCAGCTCGATCAGGACTCGTCCGGAGAAGGAGAGATTCATCGTTTCATCCGAGATTGGTGGCAACGGACTCCACCCCATTTCCTGCGTTCGTTCGTTCTGTCCGTAGTACTCCCACTCGAGGCTGGCCGATGGAACGAAAAGCGATGTGGGCGTAAGCGGGGCAATTGGGACAGGATAGTCCTCAAACAGGCGCAATCCGATGGAGACTGCTTTCCCCACTGGCAGCGGTCGATCAAAGCCCAAGTAAATCTTGTTTCCTGTCTTCGGTTCCTGGCCAAATGCGTAGTAGGAAACACCGTTATGCGCATTGGATGAACTCACATCCGTCGTCCCGCTTTCTGTATGAACCAGCACTCGCTCCAGGCTGGCCGGTACCAGAACAAGCGAATGTTCCGTCTCGAAAGGAAGATTCCCCGCGAACAATCTCGTCTTCTCCGGAAGGATCGCTTCTTCTGACACGTCGAAAAACGTTACATCCGTCATTGCACATGACTGGTTCTTTGGGTGTACACCCATGAGCTGCAAAAATTTGCGTTCGTTCTTTTCGGTTATCCGGTTGAGATAATATTGCTGCATTTCCATCAACCACGCGAACATCTCCAAAAGCGTAATGCCGGGATCGTGATGACGGTGATCCCCCCACTCTGGCTGCAGCTTGGGGATCGCGTTTTTTGCTTGTTCGACGATCTCTTCAAAGTGGCGATCATCCAGATTCTTGGATGGAAGCATAGTGCACACTTCCTTTTTCAATGTTTGGGTGGGAAGAAAGCCTAGCCTTCGTGAACGCGGACGCTGATTCGATGTGCTCCCTCTGTGACGATCCCATGTACAATCGTTTCGTATTCAGAAGCGAGTATTTCTTTTCGGTGCCCATTTTCTGTTCGAAATACAGCCAAGGTCAAATGATCCACAAAGCGGACGCCCTTTACGGATTTCAACAAGGCAAACAAGAGCGAAGGGTGTACACGCTGGCCTATTTCCCAGCCCCCACCATGCAGATTTCCCGAAATCGGGTCAAGGAATCTCGCGAGCTTGCCGAGTGTCTCCAGCTCCACTTCAACGATTTCCTCCAAAGCCCCCACTGCCAGCTCTGCCGTCACCGCAATTTCCAAGTAGACAGGCTCCCTGACATGAATCCGTTCGGGAGAGGCTATTGTCGCTGCCGCATGTGTAAGCAAGTAGTTCGTGACAGAACGCCGGAGCTCCAAAAATGGTGTCCCGAAGCTTCCCACTGCGGGCAATACGATCACAGTGACATGCCCTGCTTCTTTTTGCAGTCGGTTGTTCCGATTCGGCAAACACTTCACTTTGACTATCCCCGGATGCGCTTCGCGGACGAGCCATTCGAAATCTTCAGCCGTCACCGCTCGATAACGATGCTTGATTGTCTGAGGACCGCGCTGCAAGGCTTCCGTCAGCAATTCCCGATTACTTCCCCCAATCGCAGGCACCGGATTGCTGACAGCTTGGACAAACGGAATCGATTGTTCCAGTTGATTCAACTGTCCTGCTGAAAGATTCCCTGCCGCTCCCCCACCAACCTTATACGTCACCCTTACGGAACCGAGTCCGGTTTGTGGAAGCTCCCTACCGTGTCGGCCATCGCCAAACAAAATTTTTCCGCTAGCACTCTCCAAGCAGTAATGGCGATCATCCGGGCCAGAATCGTGCAGATGCTCTACTCGCTTCCACAGAACCCAGCATTTTTGTTCGTTCCCTTCAGAATCATAGAGAAGCTCCACCCGATTTTCTGGATGTTCCAGCCAGCTCTTTCGTTCACTCGGCAAAAAGAAGCCTGTTTCATCTACCCATACCTCTTCGCCCATGACGGGATGTCGGATCAATCTGTACTCGGCTTGTGGCCCCTCTGTTATTCGCTCTGCCATTTCATTGCGAATCGTCTCCTGTTGAATGGCTCGTATCGTATTCGGATAAAAGCCGCTTAGCACGGGATGTCGTGCATCCGAAGTGCCTCCTCCAAGACGATTGTCTACGTTGACGGCGCGAATCCAATAACGCTCCCGTTCAAACATTTTGCTTTTTTCCATATCAAAAGGACCAGCGAAACGCACGGTACCACTTTCCGTAAAACCAGTGGTCTGATCAATCGTCTGCAGCTTGGCCCAAGTCGTTGCTCTTGCTTCTCCCCGCTTGTACTCCCATTGCACTACCGGAGCAGCCCCTGGGGATTCTTCCATTGGGAGAAAAGAAAAGTAGAAAGAAAGCGGTCCTTGTAATGGCGGCTGCTCAAATCCAAAGTAGACGGCGGGGTGCAGGCATTCGGGCGGCAAAAACGGCTGGAAGCTCCCCTGATAATTGCCTGTACCGACAGGTTGCTGCCAATCCAAGTCGTTCTGTATGAGAATCGCTTCCGGCTCATGCAGCGACTCTCGGTACGAGTAGCTCAGACGCATATCTTCCAGCCACGGGGCCATGTATACAGGATTTGGGCCGTATAAGCCTTCCACCTGAAGAATTCTCACACGAATCCAATAACCATACTGGGATTGCACGGTTGTCGGCTGCAAGTCATCTGGACACGTAAAGGCAACCACAATCTCCTCATCCGAATCGGTGCCGGCAAACAGCTTCTCCCGATCCTCTCCTGACAGAAGCACCATCCATCCACTGCCATTCCAGTATTCCCATACCACCTTGCTGACCGTGACGGGTGTCGTCGCAGGAGGGTCAAAGGAAGACTCCTTCATGATCCATTTCCATTTCGGTTCCGGTTGTGAAAGATGCGTAGCGGGATAGGGCACTGTCTTCATTCGAAAACGAAGGGCAACCGTACTTCCAGGCTTCGTCAACGCCTCTTCACAGGACAAAAAAAACATGCCATAAGGTGCAAGCTGCTCGCCAAACGCAAGGTAACCACTCCCAGAAACCTGTACATCATTGGAGAAAAGCATGTCGGGTGCAAGGCCCTTCGGATCATCTGTCGGCAAATAATCCGTCTTCATCTGGATTTGGGTCAGAGAGGTGCTCCCGCCATTTTTCATCCACTCATGAATCATGCCTGGCTTCACTCTACAGCGGAGCCAACGGTTTTCGATTCCTTGCACTTGACTAGGCTCCCATTTTTTCCGCTGCTTTTTTTCCAAGCGCAGCCGATTTAGATCAGCTTCGATCTTGTCGAACAAAACCCATTCGCCCTCTGACTGATACGTCCACTCGACCAGCTCTGGATTCGCCAGCTTCTCGGTCAGCAAGGATTCCAGATAGCGTTCCTGATTGGACACCATCGTGAGCTGGATCGAAGCACTCTCCCCTAAACAAAACAAGTCCTCGTGCCCCAAATACCAGCAATGCTCCTGGTGATTAGGCAAAGTCTGGCAGTCCAATAGCGGGAGCGGTGTATTTGTTCCAAGCCAACACGTTACATCTGTTAAAAAGTCTCGACTGCCATTGGCAAACAACAAATCTGTCGGGAGAGAGGGGGTAGCCAGCATAGGCTGATCGGTTTCAAAAACCACTTCATCGCCAAGGGCAGACTTCCCCGAAACCTTTGTACCCGCCGGAATCCACACTGGGTTTTGCACGCCCGTACTCAATTCAAATGCCAAAAAGGTTTCTGCCGGTCTTGCCTGAGCCATCCCGACACCAAGCATGTTGAGAAAAGCGATAAAATTTCGCTCCGGCACTTGATTCAAGCGATCACGATTATTCATCAGCATGTCTGCGAAAAGGAGAAATAATGCCGTACCCGCATCAGGATCTTCTGGAGTGAAGCGCCACTCCGGTGTGTAGAATGGCACCATTTCACGCATTTTCCGGATGACTGCCTGCATGTCCCGCGGATCGACCAAAGGTGGCTTCACATTACCCACCTCCCTTCCTGAATTCTTCATACGATTGTGACTCTTGTGCTATCCACGTGGATCGAGACGATGGACAGGATACAACAGCTGATAGCCTTTGTTTGTCGCACGTACGGTATAGCTGATCGTAACATTCACCGTTTCGGAATGAGTCTTGTCGACCTTGGCCTCCACTTGGACATCCCGCACACGCGGTTCCCAGATCATGATCGCTTCTGCGATGTCTGATTGGAGCAAAGCTAGGCTCGTTCCATCCGTGCCATCAAACATAAAACCTTGCAATCCGCTCCCGAATTTCGGTCGCATCACACGCTCACCCTTTGCTGTGGAAAGAATGATGCGTATCGCTTCAGCGATGTCATCCTCGTAGTCGGACAAGCGAATACGGCCTGTAGCCTGATCCACCTGAATAGGGAACTTCCATCCTTTTTCACCGAATGGCTGCTGCATGGAATCCCCCCATGAATTAATTCAATTTGATCACCGAGCCGTTGATGGCAACAATGCCGTCAGATTTGATGTTCAGAGACGCTCCTGCTTTAATCGACATGGCTCCCTGCGCCTCCAGATTCAACTGGGTGGACTTGATTGTCAGCGATGTGTCTGACTGAATGATCACTTGCCCTTTTGCATTCAACGTAATCGTACTTGAGCCGCTCTTCACCGTAACTTCATTGGTGCTACCGCCTTTAATAGCGATTTGGTTGTTTCCACTGCTCTCCGTAAGCACAATACTCTCATCCTTGTCCGACAGTTCCACCTGTTGTCCTTTTTTCGTGGCAATCGTGATCTTCCCGTCATTCGGATCATCGCCGAAAATCACTTCATGGCCTGCACGGGTCGTGATTTTTCGGATGTTGTTTTTCTCCGCCATTTCCGGACCTTTGTTTTCCTTATTCCATAACATCCCAATCACAAATGGTTCGCGTACATCTCCCCAGTGAAAAGCGACCAACACCTCGTCGCCTACCTCCGGAATAAACAGGCTGCCGCGATCTTTTCCTGCAAAAAGCGTGGCAATTCGCACCCAATCTGTCTCCCGCTCGTTATCAACCAAAGGCAGCTTCAGCTTCACACGCGAGAGCTTTTCCGGGTCTTCGTTGTTCGTCACAATCCCGACAATGACACCATGGATTTTTGCCCGTTCTTCTTCTGTTATTTCATCCTGGTAGAACCAATGATCAAAGCTCATATCGTATTTCCCTTCACTTGAAACGTCGTGACATAGCCAGATGCCACATCGATGGTGTGTGTAACAGATGTGATGTAATATGGCTGACTCAGCTTTTTCCCCATGCCCTCTAGTGTGATATAGCGGCCAGCACGAATTTCTGGCAAACCGATGGCCTCGCAGTTGCCGTCGAGAAGGTTCATGGCGAGTTGATTCAGGCGTGCCTTGGCGACCGCCTTTATCTCCTCAGGTGAGTCCAGCTTTTTCGTAGACTCGTATTTATCAAAATAATCACCGATTGCTCGTAGCAGATCAGCGCTTGTCTTCGAATTGGTCCCGAGCTTCCCGATATCTGCGCTCGTTGCTTTCGCTTCCTGGAGCACCGTTGTTTTGTCCTTGTCTACCCATCGCACCGTATAGGAGGAGGCTTGAGAAGCAATGTTCACATCGACGGAAAAGCTGCGCAAGGAAACTCCCCAGATCAAGGTAAGGACCGGCGTCGTGTTGCTCAGTGGCTTACGGAAATACAAGTTCTTCCCGACGATAAAAAAGTCGTAGTTACAAATTTTCGCAAGACGATTGATAAACTGAAAGTCAGTCTCGGCCACTGTCTTGGTAATGGTCTCGATTGTCTGAACCGTATCATCCACATGCGTTGACAAGCCGTATTTTTGTCCCAGCTCTTTCACGACATCACTGTATTTCTTTTTATTCCAGGAGGTAGACTTGTTATCGACCATAAGCAGGAACGATTTGTCCATCCCTTTTACCGTTATGGTAGGCGTCTCCTCGCATGCAAACGAAACGGCTGTAATGTGTCCGTAAAAGAGACTGGATAGCTCGGTTCCATAGCCCATCTGAATTTCAATTTCGTTGCCAGGAACCAAATAGTCATCTACCCAGCGGAACTCCCACGCTGCCGTATCAAAAGCATTGGTTACTGAAAACGAAAACGTATCTGCTTTGCCTTCCAAGCTAGAGTTGATCGTTGCTTTGGTAATGGCGACACCTACCTGGCTGATCAGCTTTTTCCCTCCAACGAGTATTTCCAGGGCTGGGGAATGAAAGTTGTTGTACGTTTGGCGCAGGTCATCGAAGGAATGGCGGTCTGTCGTCAATTTCAATTCGCTCATGCCCTCGTCACCTCACAAGTGGCACATGCAGGGTAGTAGCCGGTTTTAGAAGTCTGGGATTGTCGATCCGATTGGCGTTCGCAATGTTTCGCCATTTCGACGCATCATTGTACGAGCGATACGCCATCAAGTACAGCTGATCTCCTTGGTTGACTGTCTGTTGTGCGACCTTTTCTCTTGCGGCCCCGATATCGTCCGCGGACTTTTTCACGCTCGTGCCTTTAAATGTGACGCCTAGCGTGGCTCGTACCGGTGTGCCTTGATCGAGAAACATCGTGAATCGCTGCGAAACCTTCTCGACAACACCAGTGAATTGAAAGCTGTCCCAGACGAATTTGCATAGGGGTGGTGTACTGATTTTCTTTTCTACGGCCATCAGTCCCAGCACCTGATTGGTGAATGCACGCACATCCACTCCTGCCTCGTATGTATCAAAAAACAAGTCGACCGATAATGTCTCGATATCACCGCTCGTAAACATTCCGACTGGTACAGATTGCCCCAATATCTTTTGCCAAGAGTAGTTATTGGACGCATCTACCTTGTATTCCGAAGGGTTAAAGAGAACAGAAATACTCTCCTTGAAGTCACCTTGCCCATTGCGATCCACTAAAATTTTGGCCTTTTTCTCCTGACCCATCATTGGCTTTTGCCTCTCTTTACCGAAGAAATAGTCGTCTGAGCATACGGCAAATCCTGCTTATAAACCTCGTCGCTGCCGCTCCTGAGTGAGGCGCTTGTCCAGCTCCTTCATCATTTTATCCATCAATCGATCCACCTCTTGTGGGGACAGCGACCTCTGATTGCCAGCCCCCTCTTGCACGTGTAAGTCGACCTGTCGCTGGGGTGGAAGTGTTGTCGTCTGCTGCACAGCGGTTTCTTGAGGCTGAATGCTTTTTCGCAAGTACTCCATGGACGGCGGCGACTGAACGGTAGCCACAGGGCTTGTGTGGCTGTCCGCTGTGCGTATTCCTCGTCGATGAATATGGGTTGCGTTTTCGGACAGGGAAAGCAGCTCCGATTCTTCTGACGCTCTTTGAGCTTGCTGGATTCGTTGCAGGAGTGGAGGCTGCATCGTCATTGCAACCATTGGCTTTGGAACAAGTGTTAGGGATGTGTTTTTTTCCGCCTGTTCTACTTTTTCCGTGAATAGCCCTGGTTTTTGCAGAGGAGTGAGACGAGCGTCTCGAATCTCGGCCTCCTGTGCCCAATCACTAGTTAGCTGTTTGATCGTCTGCATCTTCTGGTTAACCATCAGAATCTGCTCTTGGTTGCTTTGTTGAAAACGGCTGCGGCGACTGAACTGTCCAGAATGCAATCTGTCCATGGTTAAATCAATGGATTTTTCTCTCGCGAATGGAACGGAGCTGATTGGATGGTGGCGAGAAAATGGCTCCAATCTGTTGACTCGATCTTGTCGTTGGAGTGGCTCGATTGCACGTCTGTTTCCACTCTCATGCACGATACTGCGGGGCATCCCCACGATTTGACCATGCACAAGGCTATGGAATGGTCCCCATTGTTTCTGGACAACCATTTGTGCATCGTGACGATTCAGAATAGTCGAGAGTGGGTGATGGCTTTGGACATATGTTTCCGTCCGGAAATCAGTTTGGATAGCTTTTCTGATTTGCTCCATGACTTGAAGAAAGGAGCGAGCACGTAGGGCAACGGCGTTGGTCCGCAAGTTGGCTGTCTGCTGCAAGAAGTGGGAGCGACGGCTTTCTCGTAATGGATTGCTTTCGCCCTTGCGAGACCTTGACTGATCATTCGATTGCTTTTCACTGCTCGGGGAAGCTTTCCTACTTGTGCTTGTTGAGCCTACCTTTGCAAACCCACTTGTTGACGATAGCTTTGCAAACTCGCTCATCGCTGCCAGCTTCGCGCTTTTTTGCAAGAGGATCGTGAGTCCTAGTTCCACACTCCATCCAGCAGCTAGCTGTCGCAATGAGTTTCTGTCAGTGACGTCCTCGCTGGTAGAAAACGGCTTCGCAGACGTACTTTGCAATTGCTGATGATCTGCTCCTCCAAGTCCAATCCAATCTGTGGCACGAAGCTTTGCAAAACCAAAGCGGTTCAACCTGAGGAAAATGGCTTCCCGATCATGACGATGTGAATGCACGAATGCTTGACTTGTACTCTGTTCATTTTTTAGGAAGACGGTGTGCCGTAATGGTCTATGCACATGCTCGTGTACCATCGAGATCGTCGCTTTTCGTCCCAATAGGCTGAGCTTTTCTTGATTCTTGGAGAAAGGGAAAGCAACATTTGTCTGCTTGCCCCTCTCACTCTGAAACGACAGTAGCTGACGTACCATCTCGTTTGACATCTGAGAAACGTGCTGATTTTGCAGAAAATAAATAGCTGGCTGGACATGATTACTGACCGATGTACTCTCTTTCGTTAGAACATTCAGCAGGTGTATCAACCATCTACTAGGCGTACCTGCCACAGGATGCAGAGATCGATTCTCCGGTTCATTCAAAAGGTTCCTTGGCGCTTGAGTTCTAGTAGCAAGGAGCTCCCTTGCTCTCAGCTGTTTTACCGCCATCTGTTGAAGATACACCCACTCCATCACAGACTTCTCGTTCGTCTCGTGATGGGTAGAACTTACGATACGATTCTGTAGTGTCTGCCAGAGTTGGCGATTCACACGGAAGACAGGCACGAAGCGATTCCCTACAAATCGTGCAGCACTTGCTGTACCTGCTGGCTCACGCTCGATTTCGTTATGAGTTTCAAGATATTGCTTGACCCACGGTTGGTTCAACCATCCTCGTTTTTCAAAGAAAACAGGATCATTGGCGGACTGGTAGCTCTGAATCCAATAAGCAGTGATCGATTTCCTGACAACTGACTGTGAGAGAAGCGGAAATGTTCGGGAGCTATCTGTGGTACGCGTTATACGCAATGGGAACGGTAGACCTTGCATATAGTGTAAAACGTGTAACGGCGAACCCGTCCTCCACTCTTGCTGTAGCATGTCAAGCTGCTGATACGAAGCACGAGACACAGCTGGAATCACATTCTTGTTACCAAAATGAGATTGCCCATGGCTCGATCTCAAGCGAATGGACTGCTCCCTAGCAATCTGATTCAACCCAGCTTCCTGTGAGATTCGCTGTTGCAGCCACTCGTATGTCCGCTGATTCCTTTGATTCTTTGTTGCCATCGTTTCAAATGGAAGCAGTTGCAGCGTATGTAATGGTATGCTAGGGGGTTTCTGCTCAACCCGAGACACCAACATGGTTGCCAGTTGCTCTTGGCTTAGGACAAGCTGACGCAACCAATGTAAAAAAGTACTCGACTGTTGTTCCCGCCAGCTGTCTATCTGCTTCGAGCTCTGTCCAGAACCATGTACGGCAAAATGCACAGGATCACTTTCTGCCTTCGAAAACTGTTGAGCCAAATGGAACAGCTGTTTAAAGCGTTCCCTTACAGCCTGCTGTTTGGTCCGACCAGTATCCGCTCGATGAAGTATGCGAGGCATTAAGGACGAGAACATCTTCGAAAGCTCATTGCTATGAAGTATCTTCCGTTCCAATGGGATTAAAGAAACATCAGACTGCGTTTCTATCATCCACTCGCTTTTTACTTGTAAATGTTGACGGCTTCTCGCGAAAACAATCGGCTGTAATACACGTAGACGTGGATTCGCGTTCATCGTCCTTGGACTTGTGATATCTCTGCCGTCATTTCCGGCTTTCTCCGTCCACACCGAGCGGTCCAAGAAAGAGCTCGCAGCCCGTCCTTCTACTCTTTTTAGCAAAACTGGAAAAGACCACGTCCCAATCGTTGAATCCATCCCTCTGCGGATCAACTGCCAAAAATGGCGAACTCCAAACTGTTCGAATCGGCCAGTTTCAGAAAGAGTCGATCTGACACGTGAAATCATAATTGCATCTACTCTAGCCGCGAACCGTATCCGTTCAAGTTCATGTTGCAAGCTCCTGCGTCCACCAGGATCACCCATTCGCACCGTGTGTACCAAAAACTCCGGTGAAACATAGGGAGTCTCAGGCGTCCAAAAACTTCCGCGTACCGTTTCCTTGCTGTCTGAAACCATTGCTTTCAAAAGAGGCGCGGCAAAATCGGCTGGGTGTATCTGCTCTTTTAACCGCCACTGCGGGAGCCATTTTTCAAGTGAGCTTCCTCGCTGAACCGAAGATTGAACATAGCTGGACCTGCGATATCTATCTCTTCCATTTGAGATAACCGTGATCTGCGGCAGGTAAACCTTCTCGATTATTTTGGATGACGCCCACTTCTGAAAAAGCTCATGTATCAAAGTAGCTGGTCGTACTTTTCGTCCTGATCCCGATGCTTGCGTCATCACCACGCGCTCTTTTGCCCCTGGTGAGCCAGCCTGTCCGTTCGGCAACCTTTCGCGATTCAATCCGAGGTAGGAGTCCACTTGTGCACGCATGCGCACATGAATGAAGGTCTGATGAAAGTGGTTTTCCTGCCCTCCGATACTCGGCGAAAAATCACGATGGATCAAAGCGAGGTAGCCGGGATCGCGACCTTCCCCGTGCCGATACTTTTGCATGATGCTCTGTGCAAAGCCTTGGTTGGACGCTCTTGGCAGCAGTGATGGGCGACGCGAAGGTGGGAGCTGCTTGATCGTTATCATCGTTTCTTTTGCTCCTTGCAGACGGGATACAGCTTAAAAATACGATTTTAAGCCGTGGTGCACGATTTCCAATGTCTCGACCGCCACTTCTCCATGCGTGGCCCGGAACTCCGGTCCAACCCACTTGACCGGATACGCCCCTTCAAATGCCCAAGCCCCCACGTCGTTTCCGTTTGGGTCCATAAGAATGATTGCCCCTTGCTTGCGCTTGCGCTTTTCTGGCGGGCCAAAGTGGAAGTCCTCATACCATCTCCACAGCTCGTTTGATCTCACAAACCCCCGTTTGAAGACCAGATTGGGAAACTTGCTGCGTTTCGGCAGCTTGTGGACGAAATGATTCACGCCGCCCTCCTGGTATTCCTCCAGCTCTGTTTCAACCGCCAATCCGGACACTTCACTAAATCCAGCAACCCAGATACCATCCATCTCCAATCCAAACGGAAGAAAGTCCACACGAAATCGGAGGTTGGTGTAATATGGATTCTCATTGCCGAACACCAGACTCACCTCCGCTTGAACACATCAAAAACATTTTCCGGTTCGTCATTTTGCTTGCGATTGATGGCGGATATTTCTTCACACCAGCGCCGTCGTTCCTTGTGTTCCATCGACATGATCTCGTCGTGAGGCCAGTGAAAATAGTAGGCGATGAAGGCGGCTTCTTCATAGATCTTGTCGACGGGATACCCACTCATACTCCCTCCAGCGCCCCTGAAAAAGCCATATCTACCTGAAATTCATGCTCGCATTTCGGGCAAGATGTCTTGAACATCGAACTGTCCAATTCATTGATCTGTCTGTACAGGTTTTGCAGGTACGCGAGATCCGCTGTAAACAGTCGTTCCACCACTCTTGTATCTATTCCCCGTACATCTCCCAGTTTGGTAATCACTCTCGTCAGCAAAATAATCGTCAGGTAGCCGGGATTTTGCTGGACACGCGGATCACGCATCGGCAAAATCTCGTCAGCAGCCGTCGCCAAGCGCATGACACCCCGCTTGTGCAGGTTTCCTTCTTCATCCACATAGCCGCGTGGGAGCTCAAATTCGTATTCCGTTTTAAATGCCATGGTGTCATCCTCCTCAGCACCCGAGACCAACAAGAGTGACAAAGAAAAGCCTTTTCCTTGCCACTCTTAGGCGTCGGGATTTTCTATTATTTTGTGCGTGTCATTCCTTCGTGGGCAATTTCCAACTGCTCAATTGCCACCTCTGAGGACGTACCGTTAAAATCAGGGGCCGTGTATTTGGTCGGCCATGCTTCGATGACCTTCCATGTAGCGACATCATCTCCGGCTTCGTTAATGGCAATGATCGTTACCGTTTTGCGTGCGACCTTGCCCTGGATGGTGTCCTGCATCCAGTTGTACAAATCCATCGAATCCGTCACGCCCCATTTCAGCGTGATGTTCCCGTATTTCGCCAAGCCCGGGAGCTTGCGTGGAGTAATCACCTCATTGCCTTCGCGATACTCGACTACGTCCACAGACGCATCAAAGCCCGATACCTCACTGAAGCCTGCCTGCTGAATGCCGTCCATCTCTACCCGATACCGAAACTTGCGGTATGGATCCTTGCGATCTGCCATACTGTACCCCTTTCCTCACACCGTTTTTCTCCGTGAATTATTGCTGATCAGATGTTTTTTGTGTAATACGGAAGATGACGAACTCTGCTGGTTTGACAGGAGCTACACCAATCACGCAGATCAGTCTGCCATTGTCGATATCATCTTGCGTCATCGTGCTTCTGCCGATTTGGATGTAAAAGGCTTCCTGAGGGCTTGAGCCCATCAACGCGCCATCTCGCCAGACGCGCGTCAGGAAAGAATCAATCGTGCGTTGGACGCGGGCCCACAGCCTCTCATCATTTGGCTCAAATACCACCCAGTTTGTCCCGTTTTTGATCGATTGTTCTATGAAAATGAACAGGCGGCGCACGTTTATGTACTTCCATAGCCCATTGGATGACATTGTACGCGCGCCCCAGACGCGAATTCCTTGACCTGTAAACGCACGAATCAGGTTGACTCCCTTCGGATTCAAAATATCCTGCTCGCCCGTATTGTACTGGCAATCCAGTCCTGTGCAGCCACGTACGACCTCGTTAGCCGGGGCTTTATGGACGCCGCGGGTGTTGTCCGAGCGCGCGTATATACCAGCCATGGAGCCTGATGGCGGAATGTAGATGTTGCGCTTGTCCAACGGATCGAACACTTGCAGCCAAGGATTGTAGATGGCCGCGTATTGTGTATCGAAAATATTGCGATGCGTCAACACATCGCTTACTTTTTTCTTGTCGCGTGGGATATCGAGGATGGCGAAGCGACTTTTCAGGTTTTCACAATGAGCCACAAGCGCAAGCTGCACATTCGGGTCTGTCACGCCCGGAATGGCCATAATGCTCACTTCGTCATTATCGATGAAGGCTTGGATTCCCGTACGTTTTCCCGGTCCGTGGTCCTCCCCCATGTATTCGCCTGCTGACAGATTGGCGACAGAACCGTCGCTACCCCCTGCCAATGAGATTTGATACAGACCGAATTCCGTCTTTCCGCCCTCGGATTGCGTTTCTTCCGCCATCCCTGAAATGACGGTAAAAGGAGGGATGACTTCTGCGCTCGCTGGGGCAGCACCTGCTTCGACCTCGACGATATTGCTCTTGGACAGCAGCTTGCTGACATGATTGGCAGCAGAGACATTGAGCGAGCATTTGTCGAACTCTTCGGCCTCATCGTTGTAGAAGACTTGCACCGTAAATTCGCATGTGGACAAAATCTTGACCGGCAGCAGATTGTTATCGATGACGTCTCCTGTAAGCACGGTAGACAACTCGATCACATTGTCCTGCGAAGAAACCACTTCGCTGTACTGCTTCGTTTCACCGTCGTAGAAAGAAACAACATCACCTGCTTGAAAGCCTGCACTGTTTTTCACGCGGTATTTAGGAGCTTCGCCTAGCTGCTCGTAAATCTGCGTTTTTGCCTTGCTCGACGGAATCAAATTTACGCGGATCTGATTTCCCCATGCCCCCGGGTTTTTTGCCATAATCCGAAGGACAGCCCCTTCGCTGTTGCCCTCATTGGAAGCCGGCTTCGCATCTGCTGGCGCTACCCGCATCACATAGCAACGAGAGCCACCATTCAGAAAGAAGTGATCCACCGCATAGGCAAGATAGCGGTATTCGCCAAATGCATTTTCAGACAAATAGGAACCGAACAACTTGCGGAAATCATTGACACCTGTAATCAGCTCAGGCAATCCCGCAACGGGTCCTTTTTGGGCCAGCCCGATAAAGCCGGCCGTGCTCGTACTCGCTCCCTCCATGGGAACGGGGCCACTATCAAACTCCTCGACATACACCCCTGGTGATAGGTACTCTGGCATCGTAACCTGATTGGAGAGTTCCGCATGTATCAGCAGCAGAAACCTGCAATCAGTCCCTCCCTCCGATTAATTTCATCACTTGCTTGACCACTTACAAAAATGCCGTTTTGATACGTGAGCCTTGCTCTATAATCAGGCAGCAGGATGTCATGGACCGACGCCAAACAACTGCCGGATCACCCTATTTAGGTCTGTTCATTTGGATGATACCTATGGATTGGTTCGTACCGGCTTGAATGGAAAGCTCGGCAAAACCAGCGGCTTCTTCCCGCCGCACTTCAATTTTCATACGCGCATGAGTTTTTTCCAGAAACAACGGAAGGGCAACTACGAATTCTCCTCTGTCGTCGCAGTGCGTTTCGAGCAGTGGGAGTAAGACAGTGCCTCTTGGGTAGGCAAAAGAAAGAGGTTCGGTCAAGGGATAAACCCGACCTTTTGGGGGACTTGCAAAACGAATGATCGTCCCTTTACATGTGGGTGTTTCGAGAAGAAAAGCGTCAGCCAAATCGACTTGGCCCTTTTTACTGGCTACGATTAGCTCCGTGGCCTCTTTGTCAGCATCCTCGGCCAATCTCACCGGGGCATCTCGCTCATACGAGATGACAGCCTGCACACAGGCACCGCCAGCTGGGGAACCATCCGCCACGCAGGCTCTCCCTCTAACAAGGGAGTCTCCTGACCGGAATGGATAGGCTGGACTCGGATGCAAGTAAACGATTCGTTCGGAGTAAGCTGTGCTCCCGGTGATCACGGAGAAGGTCACGGAGCGATCCATATACTCCCTGCTGCTTATGTTGAGTGTGTAAATCCCATCGGGCAAATCAGTAAAGATATACCATCCGTCCCCTTTTTCTATGGGCACTTGTGGATGATTCGCCAAGCGAACAGACAAGCTCGAGCGAAAAGGAGCTCCTTTTGTATACATGTCCACCAGACGGACGGCATACGAGAAGACGGAACGAATGCGCACCTGGAAATGCTGCTCCATTAACCATGACCTTCCCCTCGTATGCGAATATCCCGTTCCAGCACGCGCTTCGTTGAACGAACTCGGGTGGAATCGATATGAACCGGCCCGACCGAGTAGCCGATGGATAGCTTGTACGGAACATGCGGAAAGAGTTGGATGAGTTTATCAACGGGAGGCTGCTCCACGACGACACGAAGCTCTGTATCCATGTTTGCAAGGGAGCCTTGAAGCTGATCGCCACGCAAAATGGCGTTGTCGTAGAGAACCTGCATGGCACGCCCGAGGATGCGGTGCTCGTCCAGCATGCGGGTATGCTGTTCCGCTGGGGAATGGGCGGTCAATATGTAGGAGAGATTGACCGTCATTGGGGGATATCGCAACTGATCAGTACCTTCACTGATCATCATGTGCTGCCTCTCCTGACTTTCCCGGATTTCGTATAAAAACAAGGCTAAGGCCAAATCTCCTGGCTGAGCAGGCGAGCTTAGACCAATCAGTTCGGGTTGGCTAATTGGCTCCGGCGTCATCTCTTTTCGCAAAAGAGCGAGCAGCGTCTCTCCTACTTCAGCAATGGCGGTGTACTGACTGATACCCGCTCACCTCGACATTATTTGACAGAATATACTTATCATAACATTCAAATTAATGGTTTTACATGAATTTTTATCTAATTTTGTAAAATTATACACTTTCTTCGACACGCTACCTGTTGGCGTACTCCCCCAAATCCTCTTTCAATAGCAGCTTACCCGTCTTTTTTAACTCCTGCTTCGCAGCCGCAATCAAATGGCTCATGGAAACGGGCGTGCCTTCCGATGCAGCCAAGAAGGAAGCAGCGAGAACCACATTTTTGATCCCTCCCCCAGCAATGTGCAGCTTGGACGCGAGAAACTCAAAATCGATATCAGCAGTTCGCGGCGTATCGGTCGGGAACATGCTGCGCCATATTTCTTCGCGATAGTCCGGTTCGGGAAAAGGAAACTTCACCACGTAGTTGATTCTGCGCATGAAAGCCTCGTCAAAATTTTGCAAGAGATTCGTCGCCAAAATGGAGACCCCCTCGTACTCCTCCATCTTTTGCAGCAAGTAGGCCGTTTCCACATTCGCGTATTTGTCATGCGAATCTTTCACTTCTGAGCGCTTGCCAAAAAGGGCATCGGCTTCATCAAAGAAGAGGATGGCATTGCCGATCTTCGCTTCTGAGAAGATATGGTGGAGGTTTTTTTCCGTCTCCCCAATGTATTTGCTGATCACCTGCGACAAGTCAATTTTAAAAAGTTCCAAACCTAGTTCATTTGCCACGACTTCCGCCGACATCGTCTTGCCCGTACCCGGAGGACCTGCAAACAACATGCTGACGCCCTTGCCATAAGAGAGCTTTCGCCCAAAGCCCCACTCTCCCAAAACGACATTTCGGTAGGTCACCTGATTGCAGGCGTTCCGCAACAAAGTCAGTTGCTCCTCAGGCAAAATCAATTCTTCCCAGCTGTATTTGGGTCTCAAACGCGTGGCGTGCTTTTCTAGTGCATGCCTCATTTGCAGGAAGCAAGCTTCATGGAGATGTGTTTTCGTAATGATCCCGTCTTTCGTCTGCATCGCCATCTCGTTTGCTCTTTGCAGCGCCTGGTTGATTTGCCCGGCATTCAGCTTGAATTTTCCGGCTAAAACGCCTACATCAATCTCTTGAGAAAAGCTCATGCCTGCACGGCCCTTCTCCCATAATCGCCTCCTTTCCGTTTCATCTGGACCAGGCACCTCCATTTCCAGCCAAATCCTCTTCCCCAGAGCGTTTTCCGGCTTCCATTGACTTTTCGCCAAAATGGCAATGGGGCCCAGAAAGCTTTCGAGTTCATCCATCATCAGTTGCTTTCGCCCAACGGTTTGGACCTCTTCTGTCTTAAAAACCTCGAACTGATGCAAGCACAGCACCCCCCGACGCAGCTGCACCTCCCGCAATACCTGCTGGAATCTGCGTGAAAAAGCTTCCTCGTGGATCAAGCGCTCTGCATCGACGAACAGCACTGGTCTCCTGACGCGATGAAACAGATGCTTGACTCGATGCCTTTTGCCAACGCCAGTCGGACCATGCAAATGCAGGAGAATCCGCTCTGAATCTACTCCTGCCGTTTCCCATAATGTGTCAAAGCGCTCCTGCAAATGAATCGCACTTTCTCCTACCAACGGTTCCAGCTCTTGATCTGGCAAGCTCCAGGATAGCCAAGGTGGCAGACCGGCATCACCTCCATCCCTTGTCGTCAAAAAGTGCAGCATACGTTCATCCAGCTTTAACGGCCGAGAAAGCCATGAGCCGCTGCCCCCCATGTCCCCCTCGGTAAAAAGCAGCAATCGGCCCAGCTTGCTTTTTTGCGCAAACGCTGTCCAGGCCTCTATTCTCTCGGTCGCTGTCCGGCAAAATAGCTGCATCGCCAATTCGGGAGTAGGTGACTTGCATGTAATATCATCGAGGAGGTAGCCAAACAGCTTTTCGTACTTCCGATCCAGCTCGACTGCCAGGCAAAGAAATAAACATCCCAGCTCGAAGGGGTTGAGTGAAAAAGCGTCTGCCACTGCCAAAATCGGTACGCTACCCGCTTCTTGCATGTGCAGGGCATGAAGTCGTTCCTCGCATGCTGCCACCCGCTCTGCGAAAGCTTCCCATAGCAGCGTTGCCGGCGGAGCTGCCTCGAGCAATTGCACAACTTCTTCCTCTGTGACAATCACCCCCCTCATTTGATCGAGCGGATAATCATCCCCCTGCTGTGCTCGCACGGCCAGCAAGCGCATCAGATGAATATCCAGCCATCGAAGCATCTCTTCGTAATAGTTCCACTGGTTGTGATTCGGTTCGGGACTCGTCATTTCGCTTTTTCACCGCTCCTACGATATTTTCAACTCGCCAGACCAATCTCGCTCGGCCCCTTTTTGTGCGTATTCATCACATAAGTAGAAATACTGTCGCGCCGCCTGATCCCAGCGGTTTTGCTTGATGACGGACAGAAAAGCGGAGCGTGCATCGTGAAACCTCCCATTTTGATACATCGCAATCGCTTGCTCAAACAAATCCTTCGTCTCATCCTTGTGAGCACGAATCTGTTCAGCGTCCCCCTCGTAGACGTCGTACAAATGCATCGGCTGAGCCTCCCCCTCGATATGCACCCAGCCTAAATCACGATATCGATACGGCGTGCTCTCTCCCATCTTGGCAAACAGCGAATCGGACATCAGGATGCAGGCCCCGAGCGTTTCCGCCATCTTTTCCATTTTCTCCACCACCCGGACGTGATCCGATATAATCGCAGCCTCCAGACGTGTCGCCTCACCAATAATCCCCAGCATCAGCGGACCATGATGCAGAGCAACTCGCAACTCAATCGGATCGTATCCTTTTTCCGCCCGTTGCTCGTTATAGTCTGCTAACGTACGGCGCATCTGTACCGCCGCATCCAACGCGTCTTTTGCCTCTTTTGGATAAACAGCAAGCACCCCGGGATCGAGATATTCGGTAATCATCCCTTGATTCTCGTTCACAATCGGAGCAAAACGTTTGAGAAACGCATTGATGACACGGAAGGTCGTCTCTGGTTGCAGGCGATGAGAGATGGCATGAAACGATTGCAGACTCATCCGCATAACGGCCATTTCCCGCTCCACTTGATCACCCAGCTCCACGTCGAGTATGCTTTCCTTCCCGAGAAAATGGATAAACTGCTGCGGCACAAAGCGATTGTTCGCCTCGCTCATCCTCGTGATATTCGAAATGTACTGACGAATGCGCTTTGCCATTTGGTTGAAGCTTTCTGCCAGCTTTTGAATTTCATCCATGGAACGAACCCTGGCCACCACACTGTAGTCGCCTTTTCCCATATCGGAGACGTTCGTTTGCAGATTGCGGATGTTTCGGTAAGTCAGCCACGAGAAAAGGAAAAATAGACTCGCACAGATCGACCACACCAGCGCAGCGCCACGACCGAGCTCACGGGACATTTCGTTGTGCTGTATGCGGACCCCGTTCATTTCTCTGCCTAGCTCCAACACACCGGATAGCTTGCCTGCGGAGTTGTAGATCGGGGCCATCGCGTACATCCAGTAGCCTGTCCGATCCTGGGCTTTACCCGAGACGATCTCCCGTTTCATGACCACACTGCGGAACTCATCATCAATGGACACATTCTCAAACACTTCTGCGCTGTCATTGTCATCCATCATGAGAAACAATTCGCCATCCTTGTATTTGTAAATCGTTTTATATAACCCCCTGTTCACATTCACATCGTCTGGGACCTCCAGTTTTTTCAGGTTGGCCTGTATAGCTTGATAGTCCGCATTCATGTAGTCAATCGCTCCATTGATTCCATCCAGCCTGTCCCCTTCGATCAGCGTAGAAATAACATAGGCTTGGAGACGAAGATCGGTTTGATTTTCCTTCTCCATAAACGAGAAGGTCAGCTTCGTTCCCTCCAGTTGAAGAAATACAGGGACAACAATGAGTGGGGCGATCACAATCGTTTGCTTGATAATCAACGGAATCCGGAAGAGGCGAAACAACAGAAACTGAATGACACAAAACAGGAGAACTGCCATACCCAATCCTGTCCACCAGGTCCATTCCTTCAAGCGGTCTTCTCCGGATACAGACGGGGACGTGAGCTTGGTCATCACATTTCCTTGTTGATCCAGGAAGGCGAGTTGACTGTCTGTGGCGACTACGATCTCATACTGGGGAGTTACAGCAAACGCCGTTAAGGCACTGCTATCGCTCGACTTGATCTGCTCGAATGTTTTGGAAGGCACCATCAAGGCGATTTCATCTGGATGTGCGGGATCGAAGCGTTCAATGACATTTTGATCAGAATTGTAGAAAAGAAGACGCCCTGCTGGCCCCACTTTGACATGATCGGGGACGGTACGATTCGTTTCCGAGCGCTCAGAGTGAATGTAGAGCGGACCTTTCACTTGAGCTTCCCCGCTTCCCTGGGGAACGTCGACCTGAAAAAACTCTCCGCGCTTGGTAGTGACATAGGTATGCCGTGGGTCTACTCCTGTGATTTCATTGACGTACACTTCATTAGGCAATTGGATTTGATAGAGTTGTGTGGGGGGTGAATCAGAGGGTACAAATTGATAGGCAATTACTTCAGGATGTTGATACACATAAAAATAAAGGCGATCTTTCGCAACTTGCAGGGAGCGTACCTTGCCAATTCGCTTGTACGAGCTGTTCGCTCCGTATGAATCTTCATACACGACTTGTACGATTTCTCCCTCTGGCGACATTCGCACGATTCTCTCGGATACAGTCCGCAAGCCAAAGCTGTCGAGCTTTGTAATCAGCACGTACGCATATCCTTCTTCGTCGATGGCTACCTCTGTGAAATTTTCCAAGCCTTCTTCTGGATTTTGCTCCAGGACTTGCTGGTACCGTAGCGTCCGATCGGGGTACAGGCTAGTCAGCTTTTGGTGTCCATCCGTTATGAGGACGACATCCTTTTGACTATTGACCGCGATGCTGTTGATCCCTTGAAACGGTTCGTCCTGCTTCCCGCTTCTATTCACGTTCCAAGCGAGCAGCAAGCCGATCCCAACAAATACAATCAGCAGTCCGGTCAACCAGGAATACTTCTTGTTATTTCCCATCGTTTGCGGTTCTCCCATCTCTCGAAAACGTATTTTCGAAAATGATACCAAGCAACATTATACTAAAAATTACAAATTTCGCTATACATCTTCTCTATTTGACATTTATACTACTATACAGATTGATTTTCAATATCTTACCAGATGACTTATGAAAAGGAGTTGGCTTCATGGGACAACTTGTCTGCGGAGGAGCCATGCTACAGTGCAGCTTCGGTGCTGCTCCCAGTTCACTTATGGTGCTCCCGGTGAATCGCGTCACAACCAGTATGCCGATTGCAAACATCATGGACAATAAACCGATGGTAAACGTCCTTCCATTCGGGATGTGCAATACGATGTCCAACCCTCAGGTCGCAGCAGCCACAGCGGCAAAGCTGGGCGTTTTCACTCCGGTCCCCTGCGTTCCTGTCACAGCAGCCCCTTGGGTTCCTGGCTCCCCTACTGTTCTCGTCGCCAACATGCCTGCCCTCAATCAAACCTCCAAGCTCATGTGCAGCTGGGGTGGCGTCATTTCAATCACGAACCCCGGACAAGCGACGATTCAGGTTCCCTGACAAGTAGGGAGGTTACGATATGGACAAACAACTCCAAAAGCTAACGGAACAAACGATTGTCGACCCGCTCACCCATCCGCTCAAAAAATGGGGGCAGGATTGGATAAAAAAAGGAGCCGCCCTCCCCAAGCAAGCCCTCGATTGGATCAAGAACGGCATTGCCGGATTATTCACAAAAAAAGAAACTTCACTCAACGATTACGTGCATATCGGCCGTTTTTACATCGCCAAACGCTTTCTCATTTTGACAGGACTATTCCTCCTTGTCCTGGCCTACTTCCTGTTCATCAATCCTCCCGATGCGCTTAACCGCTTTTTGCAACGTCCCATCGTCATTCACTTAAAAACTCCCAATCAACAGATTTCCGACACGGGTTTGGCGATCATCTACAACCCGGAAGGCACGATGATCTATTCTGGTCAGCTCGTGGATGGTCTGTATGACGGAAAAGGCGAGCTCTATGACGACAATGGCAAGCTTTTCTACAGCGGCGAGTTTAAAAGCGGCACTCCACAAGGCTTGGGCAAAGGATACCGGAAAGGCGTTCTCGTCTATCAAGGCGGGTTTGACAATGGGGTATACGCTGGTCAAGGAGCGTTGTACAACGACAACCAGCAAGTTGTTTTTCGGGGAGATTTCAAAAATGGGAAGCTGGATGGAGCCGGTCAGGAATTGTACACAAATGGCGCAATTAAGTACGAGGGTGCTTTTCAAAACGGCGTGTACAACGGAGCTGGCCGACTTTTTACGAAGGATGGGAAGCTGCTCTACGACGGACTTTTTGACAATGGCTTCTACGGCGGCGAAGGTACCGATTACTACGAAAACGGGCTCGTGCAGTATAAAGGGCAATTTGTGGACGGCAGATACAACGGGGCCGGGAGTCTTTTTGATCGGGATGGCAAGCTCGTTTATGAAGGGCATTTTCGCAATGGGCACTTCAATGGAACCGGAACCAAATTCTCCACCAGTGGCAGCATCGTTTATCAAGGTGATTTTTTGCTGGGCGTGTATCACGGGCAGGGCGAGCTGAAAGATGCAAGTGGCGTAACGCTGTATAAAGGCGGCTTTGCCGAAGGGCATTATCACGGAACGGGAGAGCTTCGTTCTGCCGAAGACGCTCTGTTGTATCAAGGGCAATTTCGGGCAGGTGCCTACGACGGCATCGGGGTACTCTACGACAAGGAAGGCTTACCTCTATATAAAGGTTTTTTTCGCGAGGGGCGCATTCATTTGCCAGGATTCATTGGCATCTCCCGGAGCAAGCTGGAGGAAATCATGGGCAAGCCCGACGATGACACACCGAAGGAAGCCGAGGGTGCTGTTCCTCCTCCTGCCGATCAAAAAGCACCCGAAGTTCCACCAGTAAAGGATACCACTTTATCGCCGCAAAAACTTTCATATCGTGAAATGAACATGGCTTTTACACTTGAACCAGCACCAGGACTCCCTGGCAAGCAGATTGTCACTGCCGTTCACGTATATCACCCACAGGTCATCTCGATTGTCAAAGAAGATCGGAACGAGCTCGACAGCAAATCTGCCATTTTGCCCAAGACATCCTCCACATACTCTACCCGTACTGGCGCTATCACGAGCTATTTGGTCGACCCGTATCTGTATCTCTATTTCTATCAGGCACAGCAAAAGGAACCCGTTCAATTGGACGTGACAAAAGCAGAGGGGGTGTAATCATGCGACGCTATGAATCTAGCAAGTCGTCTATGGATGCGATTCAGGAAAAACCGAAAGCACCTGTCTCCAAGCCCATGCTCCAACCGAGCCAGATCCAAAGAAAGGCGAGTCACTCTTCCCACATCCTTTCGCTGCAAAAGACTCTTGGCAACCAGGCCATCCAGCGCATGTTATCGAATACTCCCCTGCAAAAATCGGAGAATCTCTCTTCCAGCAGCGGCCGCTCGCTCCCCGATTCCGTCCAAGCAAAAATGGAAAAGGCTTTTCACACTGATTTTTCAGATGTACAAATTCATCCAGAATCGTCTGTCGCCTCCCAAATCGGGGCTGTTGCCTTCGCCCAAGGGAATGACATTCACTTTGCTCCGGGGACGTATCAGCCAGAGACGCATAGCGGCCAACAGCTACTCGGTCATGAGCTGACACATGTGGTCCAGCAACGACAAGGACGGGTACAGGCGAACGTTCCTGATTCCAGCTTGCCCATCAATGATGATCCGGCTCTGGAAGCGGAAGCTGATCACTATGGGTCACTGGCAGCAGCAGGAACCATGACGGATGGTACAGGTACGGATGCTTCTGGTTCTGTATCATCCCCCATTATCCAAGGCACTTGGGATGAAGCTTTAAAAGATGCACGAAGAATGTGGGGTAAGCATGTGGATAAAACCAATGACTTGCATGACGGCACAGTCAGTGAACTTTTTGACAATGTTGACTACTTAACCTTCAATGACAAAGTGCGCTTCAGCTATAGTCTGCATTCCAAAATATCCGATATTTTTTCAGTTACAGGCGGGAACTATACAGAACTTGAAGAGGCACAGCGCCTTTTGGGAGAGGAAATCACGCCTTTTTTCGGTCAGGATAAGGACAATGATCCTGACATCGATTACAGCTATTGGGAGGAGCAAGAAAACGACAACGATGAGAGAGTCGACATGATGGACGAAGACGAGGAGAATTCAAATGTTTTACACGTGGAAAAACGCGTTGCAATGGAGATCAAGACGATCAGTTCCCATGATGATTTACAAATTAACGCACGTATTCACGAGGCGATTGGTCAATTGGATAAACGACGAGATACCGATCAATATGATGAATACGTCATCGTCATTCAAAAATATCATCCAGAAAATCCTTGGCCGTACACCAAAATGGAAAACCGGGCGGCTGCCGAACTAGGCGATCTCAAGCAAAGGGTTATTCAAAGATTGGGGAGCATGACCAATCTGCCCAACTATAATATCAAGGTTATATTCCGCGGCATCACCAGAGGTACACCCACAGGCGGAACCGGTGGTGTAAATCCTGCATTCATTATCCCGGAACACATCCGTTATTCGAATATGCCATCGTATTCGTTGGAGTGTTACTACTGGGGTGAAATCGGGGCAGGGTGGCTGGTAGATGATCCTGTTCGCGAATAACATGATAAAACGACAGCCACGCTAAATAAATGGCTGTCGTTTCACTTTTGACATTAGTACAATCGATTCGTATAGCTGTCTTGCAAGCCCTCTGCCACTTCTTTTGCCGTCACACCTGGAAGCTTCACATGATCCGCCAGCATTTGCGCGACATTAGGAGTGGTCCCCTCTGCCGGCCAGGTCTCTGGCTTCCATAGACCGGAGCGCATAAATGCCTTCGCACAGTGGACGAAGCACTCCTCTACCTTTACGCCGATCCCGAGCGTTGGCGCCTTCCCGTTTACCGCCATTTTCGCGAGTATTTCTTCATCGCGAATAATGCAAGCCTTGCCGTTCACGCGAAATGTCTCTTCTAGCGTAGGAATCAAAAAGATAAGCCCAATATGCGGGTTGACCAAAATATTCGTGATAGAGTCCATTCGCTTGTTTCCTGGGCGCTCAGGGATGACGAGATGGTGATCGTCGATGACATGCACAAAGCCAGGCGCATCTCCGCGTGGCGAAGCATCGCAATGGCCATCTTTGTCTGCTGTGGCAATGATGAGAAATGGCGCTTGGGCAATGTAATTGCGGCTATGGTTATCCAGCTGGGTTATCGCCTTGTTCTGTACGAGACGACTTGGCTCTCCTACCATTTCGCGCAGTTGCTGCTCTGACGTGATTACATTCCGGAATATTCCGAATCCTGACATGACTTCCCCCTCTTTCCTCTGCTTGTTCGAATCTGCCACCATCATACCATATTTGCCCATTCTCTTTTCATGATTATGGCAGGAGCAGGAAAGCTAACGGGGTAACAAACAGCAGTGTTAAGATCGTACGCTCTACCCAAATCACCAGAAGCTTTGGAATACTAATCGGAATCTCGGTAGACAAAATGCAAGGAATCGTCGCGGAAAAGAACAGGATGGAAGAAACTGAGACAACTGCAATGACAAACTTGGTGACCAGAGGCGCTTTTACCACTAATAGTGCGGGCAAAAACATTTCGGCAATTTCGATTGCTGACGCTTTTGCAGCCAGCATCGGCTCTGGAATTTGCAAGAGCCATGTAATCGGATAAAACAAGTAACCCAACCAGTCAAACAAAGGGGTAAATTCAGCCAGCACCAACCCGAGCAAACCGACCGACATAATGGACGGAAGAATACTCATGGTCATAATAAAGCCATCCCGCAAGTTCTCCCAAATGTTTCGTTTAAGCGGCAGTGCTTTTCCCGCCGCATCCATTGCTTCCGTCCACGCCTGGCGCAGCCGTTTTTCCTTGATTACTTTTTCAGGATCGCCGTTGTCCTGATAATACGCATCGCTCATGCTGGACAGCGGCCAAATACGCACCGTCACTGCGGTTACGAGAAACGTCACGACGAGCGACACCCAGAAGTAAAGATTCCAGTAATTCATCAAATCCAATGTTTTCGCGATGACGATCATAAATGTCGCAGAAACGGTGGAAAAGCCCGTTGCAATAATGGCTGCTTCTTTAATCGTATATTTGCCTTCTTTGAATACCCGGTTCGTGATCAAAAGACCGATCGAATAGCTTCCCACAAAGGAAGCCACCGCATCTACCGCAGAGCGGCCTGGTGTTTTCCAAATCGGGCGCATGATCGGTTGCACCAGTACCCCGATAAATTCCAAAAGGCCGTAGCCAACCAGCAACGCCAAGAACACGGAGCCGATCGGGACCACCATGCCTACGGGAATCACCAGCTTTTCAAAAAGAAATGGCCCCATATTCTTGTCCAGCAGCCATGCTGGACCCGCCTGAAAATAGATTAACAGAGCGATAGGCACACCCAGTACTTTTAGTGCAGAAAAGACGAGATTTAATTTGCTCTGCTTCCAACTGCCCGTTACAAACGGATAAATGGCCCCAAGCACAATCACAAGCAAGGCATATATCGGTATTACACCCGGCATGATTTGCCGAACCCATGTCACGATGTGATCGAGCATAATCGAGCTTGTGTCATTAACGGTAACTGGAATAAAAAAGACAAAAATACCAATGAGGCTAAAAACAAAAAACTTCCAAGCATGTGTGGTGGATACGGCTTGCTGATCAGGATGAGGTGCAAGATTGCTGTTCGAAATATTTCCCATACATGTCCCCCCATTTTAAAGACAAGCCGGTCTCCCCCACTTCTATCCGTTTTTCTTTTGCTCTCTTTCGTATTACGCCAGTCTGCCCCCAGCAACGACAATTGTTCCGTTTTTGATGACCGTGTTTACGTGATTAATCCCATACCGATATTGCAAGGTCATGAAATCAGGAACGTCAAAAATCGTGACATCTGCTTTTTTCCCAACCTCAAGGCTGCCGACTTCATGCGCGCAGCGGATTGCGTGAGCGGCATTGATGGTAGCTGCTGTCAGCACCTCGGCTGGCGTCATCCCCATTTTCAGGCAACCAAGATTCATGATGAGTGGGAGCGAAACCGTTGGAGACGAGCCCGGATTGCAATCCGTTGAAATCGCGACAGCCACGCCACGATCAATCATTTTCCTGCCATTTGCTGACTCAGCCATCAGGAAAAACGCCGTACCGGGCAGTAACACAGCGATGACACCCGCTTCTGCCATCTGTTCAATCCCCTTGTCGGAGGCACGCAACAAATGATCCGCAGATACCGCCCCAACCGAAGCTGCCAGCTCTGCCCCTTCATACGGTTCGATTTCGTCCGCATGAATCTTCGGCAGCAGCCCATGTCGGACCCCAGCTTCGAGAATGCGTCGGGACTGCTCAGGGGTGAACACACCTCTTTCGCAAAACACATCGTTAAAAACAGCCAGCTTGCGACGAGCAACCTCCGGGATCATTTCCTCGATGACCACGTCTACAAACGCATCCGGATTTTCCTTATATTCACGCGGCACCGCATGTGCACCCATAAAGGTACTAACGATGTCGATGGGATGTGCTTCGTGCAACTGCTTGGCGACCTCGAGCTGCTTCAGCTCATCTTCCAATGTCAGGCCGTATCCGCTTTTCGCCTCGACGGTTGTGACCCCATGCAACAGAAACTGGTCAAGACGCTGCTTACTCTGGGCAAACAGCTCTTCGTGGGTGGCTGCGCGGGTCGCTGCAGTGGTCGAGTGAATACCACCGCCATTGTTCATAATCTCCATATAGGTCGCACCGTTTAGTCGCATATTAAACTCGTTTTGCCGACTGCCCGCGTGCACCAAATGTGTATGAGGATCTATCAGCCCTGGCGTGACCAGTTGGCCCGAAGCATCGATGATTTGCGCCTCATGCGCACGATCTCGATAGTGAAGTGCCAGCTCTTCATCTGTTCCCACACGCTGGATCACGCCGTCTTCCAGCCAGATGCTTCCGTCCTCGATGATCGACAACTCGTTCATTTGCGCTCCAACTACTGGGGAAGAGGAGCCGCCAGCCAGCGTGGCAAGCTGACTGGCATGGCGAATCCATACAGGTTTTGTCATGGCTCTTACTCCTTCATCATCGGAATGTGGACGCCTTTTTCCTTGGCTGTTTGAATCGCGAGGTCGTACCCTGCATCGACATGTCGGACGATGCCCATGCCTGGATCGGTCGTGAGGACACGCTCCAGACGACGTGCTGCTTCTGGTGTTCCGTCTGCCACGATGACCATTCCAGCGTGGAGGGAGTAGCCCATGCCAACGCCTCCTCCGTGATGCACAGACACCCAGCTCGCTCCGCCTACCGCATTGATCATGGCATTGAGAATTGGCCAGTCTGCAACCGCGTCGCTGCCATCCTTCATCGCTTCCGTCTCACGGTTTGGCGAAGCAACAGAGCCGGAGTCCAGATGGTCACGCCCAATGACGATAGGAGCCGATAGCTCGCCGCGCGCCACCATCTCATTAATGATTTGACCAAAACGCGCACGCTCGCCATAGCCTAACCAGCAAATGCGGGAAGGCAGTCCCTGGAACTGAATGCGCTCCTGTGCCATGCGAATCCAGTTGCACAGATGCGTGTTATAGGAAAACTCGCGCAGGATGACTTCGTCTGTCTTGTAAATATCCTCCGGATCGCCGGATAGCGCTACCCAACGGAACGGCCCCTTGCCCTCACAAAACTGCGGACGGATGTAGGCTGGCACAAAGCCAGGGAAACGGAACGCGTCCTCCACACCCTCGTTTTTTGCCACCTGCCTGATGTTATTGCCATAGTCGAAAGTGACTGCTCCTTTTTCCTGCATGGCGAGCATCGCGCGAACGTGTTCAGCAATACTTGCTTTTGCGTGAGATTCGTATGCTTTCGGATCGCGCGCCCGCAGTTCAGCTGCTTCCTCCAGTGACATACCGATGGGAATGTAGCCATTGAGTGGATCATGCGAGGAGGTCTGGTCCGTCAGCACATCCGGGATAAAGTCGCGAGCCAGCATGGCATTCAGCACTTCGGGTGCATTGCCCAACAAACCGATGGAAATGCCTTTTTTGTCGCGTTTCGCGTCTTCCGCCAAACGGATCGCTTCATCCAGACTCTCTGTCATCACATCCAGGTATTTTGTGTCCAGTCTGCGTTGGATACGAGTCGGGTCCACCTCGATATTGATGCTCACACCGCCATTGAGTGATACGGCTAACGGTTGCGCCCCACCCATGCCGCCCAAGCCTGCTGTGACGGTAATGGTTCCGGTCAGCGTTCCTTCAAAATGCTGGCGTGCCAGTTCTGCAAAGGTCTCATACGTTCCTTGTACGATGCCCTGGCTGCCAATGTAAATCCAGCTTCCCGCTGTCATTTGTCCGTACATCATCAAACCCTTTTTGTCCAGCTCGTGGAAATGCTCCCAATTCGCCCAGGCAGGCACCAGGTTCGAGTTTGCCAGCAGCACACGCGGCGCATCGGTATGCGATTTGAATACAGCAACTGGCTTGCCAGACTGGATGAGAAGTGTTTCATCGCTCTCCAACGTTTGCAATGTTTTGACAATTGCATCGAAGCATTCCCAGTTCCGCGCCGCCTTGCCAATTCCGCCGTATACGACCAGATCCTCTGTACGCTCCGCTACATCGGGATTGAGGTTGTTCAAAAGCATGCGCAGCGCAGCTTCCTGCACCCATCCCTTTGTATGTAATTGGGTACCTGAAAAGGCTTGGATCAATTGCTCAACGGATTGTGTCGTCGTCATCATTTCCACCTGCTTTTCTAAAAGGATGTACTTCTTAGCTCCATTGTAAAAAAGCAAGGAAAGACAAAAAAGGCACCGCGCTTTCGATTTGGTGCCTCTATTTTCGATTCAGTTGCAACCGCATTCATGGTTTGACGAAAAAATCTGTCTTTTCTTTCGATTTCTATCTTTTCTTCTGATTTCGTAACAAACGTGGAGTTGTCCCTGTCTTTTCCTTAAAAATTTTACTGAAATAATTGGCGTTAATGAATCCACATCGCTCTGCTACCTCTTGAACAGACATCGATGTTTCAAGAAGCAATCGACGTGCCTCTTTTACCCGCAACGAAGTGAGTATTTGGCGAAAAGAGCTTCCTTGCTTTTGCGCGAGCAGCGTACTGAAATAGGAAGGGCTACGGTCGATATAGCGTGCAACCTCCTCCAGACGCAGTGCCGGATCGGTATAGCGGCCTTCTATATAACGAATCGCCTGTTCCACGACATCGACACGGGACTCGTCGATGGGATGGTGAGCAGCATCCAGAAGCTGATTGATAAACAGCAGCAGTTCCACTACGATCCGATACAAGATCGGCGAGTACAGAATCGTTTCGAAAACCCGGTGATACTCCTCTTCCAAAGGTCCAGAGTCAAGACCACGTGATATCATGTAGCGTCTGACTTGGGCCAAAATACTCGTCAGCCGAATACGCAACAGCCCGGGCTCTGGATAGGGCTCTTCCTTGTAAAAAAAGTGTGTATACAGCCACTGCTTCAACTCTTCCCGATTGCCTTCATCCAGCATTTCTACCCACGTGCGCTGTTCGGCGGGGGTCAAAAATGGGTCAATCATCGTCCAATTCACGCGATTGTTCACGACCGTCACTTGCCGATATCCTTTAAAAAAGCGGACTTGCAGGGCTTGGCTCGCATCCGCATAATTTTCGTTCAAGCTCCGCTCATGGTTGCTTGGGTCATACATGACCAAAAAGAGCGGCGCGTCATTATTTGCTTCCCAGTCCATCAGCAGACGCTTGCCCATTTGGTGGAGCGTAGAAGGCGATACCACAGCATCCATTGGAAAAACCCCCACAATGGTCTCCCCTAACGGCAAAAGAGCGGGTTTGTCGCGAAACGGATATTCTTCAAAAAAGCGCAGCAGCTCGGGGTGGCGCTTCGGATCCTCCAATTGAGCCAGCATGAGCGAATAAGACTTGGCTTGAACATGCCCGGGGAAAAACAGGTCAAGATACGAGACATCCCTGTCATGGTCCGATCCTGTTCTCTTCTCTTCGTTCACTCGCTTCCGATCCAAGCGCTCCTGGCAGCATCTCGTCAGGATTCTCCTGATGTATTCCGGTGTCTGTGGCTTCAGCCATAGATCGCGGGCAAAAAGTCCAATTCCCTGCATCGCGCGCTCGAACGTGGCTTCTGATGTGGTCACCACAACGGTCGGACGATACTGCTCCACCAGGAGCTTCAGCCGATCCCACTCCCCGCGCCCGATCATGTCCAGTTCAATACAGAGCACTTCCGGTGTATGCGCTTCCATCATTTCGAAAACGTCTTCCATGGTCCCGGCACTATACACCTTGTCATACGGAATGGCATAGCTGTTGACGAGCCATCCGATCCCAATTCGTTCGTTCTGGTCCCGATCCGCTATCAAAATGCTGAGCATAAGCCGTCCTCCTTTTTAGAGCGATCAGAAAAGTGGGACATCTTTCACTATGAAACAAAGGTTGCCCATAAATGGACAACCTTTTCTCCTTCACGTTCCTTACTTCTTGAGAGGGTTTTCGATCATGGTTCCCATCACATGATCCAGCGGAATAAAGCCAATATCGCGGGAATCTGTACTGTGATTACGGTTATCTCCCATAACAAAAATATGATCGGCTGGAACCGTGATCTTTCCGTCTGCTACATATTCCATCGTTTCTTTGATATATGGTTCGTTCAATGCCTCACCGTTTCGATACACCTTGTTGTCTTTGAACTCGAGTACGTCACCTGGTCTTCCAATGACACGTTTGACATACATCGTGTGATCATCGCCTTGGCCTGTGACCAGCGACACCAAGGGATGCCCCATGATATCGTCCATCAATGTACGGTCTCGCTCTACCCTACTGTCGATCACGACAATGTCGCCGTAATCTGGCAAATAAGAAAACGTGTGTGATAGTTTAGACACATATATGCGCTGTTCGTCTTGTAAGGTTGGGTCCATGGAATGCCCATCAACCTTGAACGGTTGAAATACAAAGATTCCGAGGACAAGAGCGAAAACGACAGCAAAGGTTATCGACCGAATCCATCCCAATACTTCTTTCATTTTCTTTTGGCACTCCTTCCTTATACCATTCTCTCTTCCTGTATCGAAACCATCATACCACATTATCCGCCCAATCCCAAAAAATCGACCGGAAGCAAAGATCAGGTGAGACCGTACTCGCGCAGTTTCCGAAACAGCGTTGCCCGGCTTATGCCTAATAGCGCAGCTGCTTCTTCTTTTCGTCCGTTTCTATCCCGAATTTGTTGCATCGCGGTATCAATTGCTGCTCGTTCCAGCTCTTTCAGCGTAAGCCCTTGCTTTTGCCAGTCGAATGACCCCTGATTTTCTTTTACGAAATGTGGGGAAGATTCACGCAGCATTCCCGTTCGAATGGGCAAGCTCGCAGGCTGGACCCAAGGGCTTGCTTCCATATTGACCGCGTACTCGATTACATTTTCCAGCTCTCGGACATTTCCTCTCCAGCCGTGATGAAACAGGACGTTTTGCGTTTCCTGGGAAAAGCCGAGCAGCTTCTTCCCCGCTCTATTCGCATGCGCCAAAAGGATATCGTTCGCCAAAGGCAGTATATCCTCTCTGCGTTCTCGCAGCGAGGGCAAGTGGATGGGAATTACATGCAAACGATAGTACAGGTCCAACCGAAACAACCCTGCGTCTACTCGCTCCTGCAAATCCAGATGGGTCGCTGCAATGATCCTCGCCGCTAAGCGTATAGGCTTGCCGTTTCCTCCGATTCGGTACAGTTCCTTTTCTTGCAACACGCGCAACAGCTTGCTCTGCAGAGGCATGGGCATATCCCCGATTTCATCGAGGAACAGTGTGCCTTTTCCCGCGACCTCAAACAAGCCCGGTTTTCCACCCTTTCGCGCTCCTGTGAATGAGCCTTCCTCGTAACCGAACAACTCGCTTTCCATCAAATGCTCAGGGATTGCTGCGCAATTAATCGAAAGGAACGGCTCGTCACGACGCGGGCTTGCCTGATGAATGGCTTTGGCAAAGAGCTCCTTTCCGGTTCCACTTTCACCTTGGAGCAGGACAGTCGAATCACTGGCTGCCACACGTCTTGCCACTTCCTTTGCCTGCACAATGGCAGGACTGTTTCCACCGATCATCCGAAAAGGGTCGGGCTCCGAATATCCACTCACCTGCCTTGCGATTTGCACGACTTCCTGTACATCATCAAGCGTAATCACCCATTCTTTGACCGTTCCTTCCAGTAGAATGGGCTTGATGGCAAACAAAAAGGTCTTGTCTTCCTGCCCGATGGACAAAACGACCTGCTTTGGCGCAGATTGCCCAGCATCTGCACGGCGAATGGCATCTATCCATTCTGCCGTCTGACTGTCGTCGTGATCGAGCTGCAAATATTGACGGGCACGCTGGTTCGCTTGCATGATCCGATTGTCTTGATCGACGAGAAACATAGCCTTGTCCATTTCATCCATAACGACACGCAGCTTTTCTACCGTATGCAACTGCTCGACGTACAAGCAATGCTCTTTTAACTTAATGGCGATCAGCTCAGCCATTTTTTGCAAATAGGTCAATATCGCATCCACATCTGCAAACAACCGCTCGCGTTGCTCCTCATCGAAAGCGAGCAAGCCGATCACACCTATGTTTTCATTATCTAAATGAATCGGGCAACAAATCTCTCCCGTCTCCCTGCAATTTCCATAATGCATACAAGGACGGCACCGCTCATCCTGCCCGGGATGCATGATCACAACAGGATGCCCGGCGAGCAACGACTCCCGGTAGATATGATCCTCTCCTGCCATCGTTCGCAAAACGCCAGCCTCATTCTTCCCCGTCCCTGCGATCCGCAAAAACTGACTGTCCGCAATCTCTACTTCTACGCGCAGAACCGATGCAACAGCCGAAGCAATCTGTTGCACACTTTCTTGAATATCTCGCAAGGGCATCTGGCTTCCCCTCCCGTCAATCTCTTGCATCCATTATAACGCATCACAGGAGAAGCCAGCCCTCTATGCAATTTTTACCGGCAAAAATCGCAAATTGTCTCCACCAAGATGGCACTCATGTCTACCAAGCTATCCACCTCTACATATTCGACTGCCGCATGCAGCCCAGCTCCCACTGGTCCAAACAAAACTGTAGGGATTCCCGCTTCCTGCAACAATGCTGCGTCCGTCCAACCCGAGAATCCGCACACTTCGGGTGTTTTTCCCGTCACACTCTTACACGCTCCCTGAAGGGCTATATAAACAGGCTCATCTAACCCGACTTCAAACGGCTCCCGCAAAAATGACAGCTCGGCGCTTGCTTGGAACGTCTCATCTTCTGCGCGCAGCTTCTGAAGTAATGCTTCTATTTCATTGGCAATGTCTGCCTCTGTCTCGCCCGGCAACGTCCTTCTCTCCCAGTCGATCCGGCAATAGTTTGGATAGGTGGACAGCTCCGTTCCTCCTTGAATGAGTGATGCATGGACAGATGCCGCACCGAGAATCGGATGAGCGGGACCTTGAGCCAACCTGTCCGAGAGGCGCTCCAGCTCTTGCAGGACTCTGCCCGCCCGAACGATTGCATCAATCCCTTCTGATGGACGGCTTCCGTGAGCTGCCTTGCCCAGCACCTCGCATTTGACCCAGGCAAAACCTCTGTGTACGACACCAATCGCCAGATCGGAAGGCTCGCAGCATATCGCTGCATCTGCTTTGTACGCCTTTACCAACTCCTCCGTGCCGATGCTTTTATACTCCTCGTCAGCGACAAAAGTCAAAATGACATCTCCTGCCATTGGAACCTTTGCTCGTGCGATCGCCTCTACTGCGGCAATCATGGCCCCCAGACTGCCCTTCATGTCCTGACTGCCTCTGCCGAAAATTTTGTTGTCCACAAGGGTAGGCTCAAACGGCGGAATCTCCATACGCTTGGCGCTTACCGTATCCATATGTCCATTTAGCATCAAGGATTTGCCGCCGCCCGTTCCCCGTAGGATCCCGACGACATTGACCGCTGTGTCGCTAATAGGCGTGACGCGAACCTCCAGTCCAGCCGCCTCCAAACGCTCTCGAATAAAAGCGGCGATCGCTTTTTCGCCTGGGCCATCCTCGTCCAGGTATGGATTCACCGAATCAATGCGTATCAAATCCTGTACGAATGAAATCAGTTCATCTCGATTGATCGTCACGTTCATTTTGTCAGACCCTCCTCTTCCCGGCATGCGCCCTCCCAGATGATGCGTTTGTAGATATCCCGATCCGTGTCACCCTCCGTACTAAAGCATAAAACAACGGAATTTTCATCTAAGCCGAGCTGCTCACGCTGTTGATGATACATTGGCTTGCTCATCAAGGCAGCGAGTAGCCCTACCCCGACTGCTCCACTTTCCCCGCTTACAATAGAAGGGTCGGTTCCAATCGGTGCCGCAAGTATACGCATGCCGTTTGCAGCCACATAATCGGCACAGCTAACGAAGAAGTCCGCATGCTCCTGCAAGATCTCCCATGCCATCGGATTCGGCTCGCCACATGCCAGACCTGCCATGATGGTTCCTAGCTCTCCCGTAGCAGTATGTGGCTGTCCGTCGTTCTCTTCTGCTGAGAGGACCATGCAATTGGCGCTATGTGGCTCTACGATCACGGTTGTTAGGTCTTTGTTTACTTGCGCCGCTACGAAATGTCCCAAGACTGCGGCAGCCATGGAACCGACACCAGCCTGCAAGAAAAGATGCGTCGGCTGTTTGGCGTCAGTAAGGGCTGAGAGTTGTTCCATAGCCTCTGCTGCCATTGTCGTATAGCCCTGCATAATCCACATGGGAATAGTCGTGTAGCCTTCCCATGCTGTATCTTGAATCACTTGCCAACCACGTTCTTTGGCCATTTGTTCTGAGAGTCGCACGGCTTCATCGTAGTTTCCATGGATCACGTGAGCTTCTGCGCCGGCCTCGCGTATCGCATCTACCCGTTGCTGGGTGGAGCCTTTGGGCAAATAAACAACGGCATGTTGTCCGAGCGCCTTCGCAGCCCATGCAACGGCCCGTCCGTGATTGCCATCTGTTGCAGTGACGAAGGTGACTTCTCCAATTCGCTCTTTCACTTCTTGGGAGCACAGTGCTTCAAAAGTCATGTCTTCTGTCGATTTCCCCAGCTTCTCGCACAAAAAACGCGCCATCGCGTAAGAAGCTCCCAAAACCTTAAAAGCATTGAGACCAAATCGCTCGGACTCATCTTTTACAAGTACCTGTCCTACCCCCAGCTCACGTGCCAGTGCAGGCAATGTAACAAGGGGAGTTGGCTCGTAGTTTGCGAGAGATTGGTGAAAAGCTTTGGCAAAACGGGATTCTATTGTGGTCAAATAGGTAGGAATGCGAGAACTCTCGCTATTTTTTCTCTTATTTTTTACGACGTAGATTGGTGGTTGATTACGTTTATCCATTTGATGTGTACCTCCTCCGTTGGTTTCATCCTGAATGATAGAGCAAGGATCGTGCCAACGGTGGGAGGCGTGGGTGGCTTATTGTTTTGGTGGGAATCGTATCATAATGAGATGAAATCGTATCATTTTGATACTTTTAGTCTTTTTTTGAGACTTTTTATCCCGACTGCTGTGGTGGGAGGAAACAGAAGAAAACGCTCCAGCTTCTTGGGTCACCAGGATCTTCGCTTATTTCTCCTGTTTCCTTGCGAGCGGATGTAGTTTCAAGTGGCTTTTAAAGATTGAGAATCATTGGACAGCTTCGCAGTGATTTGCGGACAACAGAAATGCAACGTGCCCACGCTACGAAGCGGCTACCACTTTTGCATTTCCCCGCAAATCGCTGCGGAGCGGACAGTCCCCACTTCCCAGCAGGACGTAGCCCGGAGCGTAGACTGGAAATATTCTTCTCTCCACTACAGCAACTACAAAATCAACTTGGCTTTCTATGCTATATTTTTATTAAGCTCCAAGGTATTGAGATGTATTGATACATAGCGCAGAAGTCAGGAGTTAAGAAGGAAGGATGAAGGAAATGACAAATCATAAGCAAGTTCGTTCTCCTGCTGGTTCTATAAGAGAAGATGGTCGATATCCCATCGACCTGACTGGCCCTCACAGCCATACACTTGTTATCAAGCCCGGCGTAGGCAGTCTCTCCATTGGACCCTCACAATTGGGCAATAAGGCAGATTTGCACGTCGATCCCTATGTGCCCATCAATTGGAACATATTCGATTCCTTTGCCACACCAGCTGGCTCTCCCTGGCCGCGGTTTCTGTACTACACAGGTAGCGACGCGGGCTTCTTCGACTGGGCCAAAGAACGCCCCATTGAAGAAATGGCATGGGTTCCGATCCTGTCAAAAGACATGGTCGTTGACGCCAGCCAATCCAAATTGCACAGCTTGCATATCGAACTGGACCAGTTTGAAAGCTGTTTGCATTTGAAACTCCCGAAACGCCAAGTCTCTGAATATTTCCGTCTGAGTGTGGCTGGAGATCTATCACGCTTCTCTGTCAATGGCGACATGCCATACTCCCTGACACTCAAGCCGCGAACCAGCCGCCGCAAGAATCATGCCCCCGTCTTGCTACCCGATCTGGGCGAGCTGCACCAGGTCACGAGCCTGACACTTCGAAACGAACCGCTGGCGCAGCCTGTCTCGCTGACGTGTTTAGAGAGATTTCAAAATCTTACATCATTGAGCTTGTGGGGCAATTTCTGCGACTTGGAGCTGTTAGCTCGTCAGACGCAGTTAACAAATTTGGAGCTCCGCTTCATGCCTGATCTAGGTGACCTGCCGCCATTAAATGTGTGGCCGTTGCTTGACAGATTTATCGCCTTTAACGTGGAAGAGATTACAGGCAAGCGACTGAGGCAGCAAATGAAAGCCCGAGCCAACACCCGCCCATGGACTGGCCACGCTTCCGTGAGCCAATTACGGAAGCCCGAGTGGTGGACGACCGAGTTTGGCCGCCCATTTTCGTCCTGGCCGAAACGTCTGGCCAAGCTGGCTAATGAAGCCTATGACGTTGCACAAGCGGCCTTGGCGCAAGCCCGCAGCCTTGCTGATGCGGAGGCAGCCTTTACGGCCTTTACCGTGCGTTTTAACACCCTCAAAGGTATCGAAACCATCGAACGAGATGACCTGGGTGAAGCTGTCTGGCAACTAAGCCAGTCTGACCACCAAATCGGCCAGCCTATTACGGAGGAAATGGCTCAACGCTGGTTCGACGCCGCACGCGATTACTGATGAAAGTGAAGCAATGTTACTAACAAGGTTTAAGACCATCCTTTGCGGGAACCTATTTTTGAAAAAAAGCCTCCGGTTTGGAGGCTTTTTTTAGGCACAATTATTCGCTTCTCAAGATATGCTCGATTCGCTTTTCCGGCACGACCCAGATCACAGCAACGAGTACATAAAAGAAACCGGAAACCCACGGACCCACATACGCGGTCAATATTGCGAGCAAGTAGAGAAAAGGAGATACTTTCACCTTCCAGTCTCGGCCCATTGACTTTACGAATACGGAATCGCCAGAATGCTGGCTGATAATTGCGAGCTGGAGAAACCTGTAAGAAGTAGCTGCAAGCAGAAGAACGATCCCGTACAATGCCATCGGGGCGGGAGCAAAATGACTTTCCCCCATCCAGGCGGTCGTGAAGGGAATAAGGGATAGCCAGAAAAGCAATATCAAGTTGAGCCACATTAGCCGCCCGTTCATTGTTCGAATCATGTGCAGCAGATGGTGATGGTTGTTCCAGTAGATGCCGACATAAACAAAACTGAAGATGTAGCTAAGCACTTTTGGTCCTAATTCAATTAACGAATACCAGTCTTGGCCTTCCGGTACTTTGAATTCTAGCACCATGATCGTAATGATAATCGCCAGTACGCCATCGCTGAACGCTTCCATCCGGTTTGCTCTCATTTGGTGATCACCTGTTTCCTCTTTACGTAATTTGTTGATTGATAGATATTTGTAGTTATTCTATATGTTCTGCATAATGTCAAGCACAATTGTTGCGAACATTCCCTTGCGTTTCTGGCCGAATTGAACCGCAGCTGAGCCATGCGTATGTAAATAACAACCTGTGGTTATGAATGGAAAATATTTCTTGACACTTTTCATTTACGTTTGTAATATTAACCCGACAGATTATATTTACATCTGTAAATCAAAAGATGGATTAGGAGGTGAGTACATGCACAATCTCCCGAAAATTTCTGAAGCAGAGTGGGAAATCATGAAGATTATTTGGAAGAACAACCCGATAAACGCCGAGAATATCGCACTCCTCTTGCCTGATGAAATCGAGTGGACCGATCAAACCGTTCGTACCTTTATCAACAGACTTTTGAAGAAAAAGGTGATCGGTTTTGAAAAAGCAGGAAGAAGTTATAAGTACTTTCCATTGATTTCCGAAAAAGAATGCATCAAGGCAGAGAGCCAGTCGTTTTTGAAAAGAGTCTTTAGCGGGGCGGCAGACATGATGATGACCAATTTTTTAGAAGACGTCAAGTTGTCCCAGAAGGATATCGAGCATCTCCAAAAGATTCTGAATGAAAAGCAGAAAGACAAGGACAAAAGAGGCGATGACAGATGTGAAGAATGACAAAGCAGCAGATCTCACTGTAAAGAGGTAGAAAGCATGGATATGCTATGCGATATTTTTTTATGGGTTTTTGATGCCACCATTGGAGCTAGCCTCGTCGCTTTGATGGTGATAGCCACCAAGAAAATCTTTCATCACCGAATAAGTGCTCGACTTCACCACGCACTTTGGCTGATTGTGTTAATACGGCTTCTGTTCCCTTTTCTCCCTAACAGTCCGGTAAGCATCTTCAATATCTGGCAAGTAGGCGTAGACAGCATAAAAAATGCTGTTTCCCCCCACTCCCCTGTTGCGAATGACGCGTCACAAAAAGAGATAGAGCAAAACAGCAAACAAACAAACTCACCTCAAAATAATAAGACAAACCAGCCAGAAAATCAAAAACTTCTGGATCCCTCCCTATCCCACCAAATCAAAATCGATCCAGACCCTGTCGAGAACAATCACATCCTTGGCGTAAAAATAGCAGCCATCGTTTGGCTTGTGGGATGTTTTTCACTGCTTGGATTTATGTGTGCCTACATGTTGCGAACCAGAAGCAGAATGAGCAGCCTCAAGATCGAAACCGACCCGCAAGTCATTTCCATCCTAGATGATTGCCGAAAAAGATTTGGCATCACCAAACCAATCCCTATCTATTCAGGAAGCTATAGAAAAAGTCCGCATATCTCCGGGGTGATCCATCCATGGATTTACTGTCCCGAAGAGATATGCAAGGAATCGAACGCCTCTGCGCTTACCCACGTCTTCTCCCACGAGCTTGCCCACTACAAAAGAAAAGACATCGCGTGGAATCTGCTGAGTCTACTTGCTCTGGCCATTCACTGGATGAACCCTTTTGTTTGGTTGTGTGTAAAACAGATGAAAGCCGACCGGGAGCTTGCGTGTGACGCTTATGTGTTGAACGTTCTGGGTGAAGATGAGTCTGTGCCCTACGGGATGACGATTATTCAATTTTTGCAGCGTTTTTCTGCCAACCGCCAGCAGCTTCACTTGCTTCACTTTAACGAAGCAAATAACAAGAATCAACTGATAAGGAGAATTCAGATGATAAAAAGCTTTAAAGCAGGATCTTACAAGCTTTCGGTTGCTGCCGTTTTGTGTGTAGCTTTGATGAGTTCGGTGACCCTTACGAATGCCGCGGTGAAGGTGGGGAGCACCGCCCAGCCAGTCGCCTCCGATAAAGCTAATGCAGGGCAAGAGGCTAGATTTTTATTTGACTCGGATGAGCGAACATACGACCGTTTGTCAAAAGGAATACAGACAACTGGTTTTGATTTTAAAGTTCCTGATGTGCTTGCTATGGACTATGAGTTTAGAGGGATGTATATCGATCAGAAAAAGTTGCGTACCAATAAAGAAACGCACGTTCAGATTGAATTTAGAAAAAGAGGTCCATCATCCAAATATGTGCGTTTTTCTGCAAGGAGCGGACTAAAAGGATTGGAGGCGGCTTACAAAATAATCGTAGATGAACAAAAAAAGGGATATGGGGAACAAAAAATAGCGAAGCAAAATTTAAATGTCCAAGGGCTAGCTGTAATGAAAGTGACTTTTAATAGCGAACACTCCGGTGAAGAAAACAACATTAACTACGTTTACTATCTATGGCAAGATAACGGAATACAGTATAACATTAGTAGTTTCGCTAGCGATCCTCAAGAAGACATTGTGAAAATGATCTCGAATGTGAAATACCCGGATCAAGCGATGAAAGAACGTTATGTAGGCTATTCCAGTTACGTCTTGGGCTTATATGATACGGAAGATGTACAGCACGGCTCAAAAGCTATAGGGTTTACTCCTAAATTTCCTTTGGAGCTGCCGGGACAGTTCAAAGGTACAGCAGCAGATATAAGCTCAAAAGTAAATTTCAGCATGCCGGCAAATGAGGAAGATTATAAGACTATGTACCTTGGGATTTACTACGATGTTGCTGAGAAAAACAAAAGATTGAGCGGAGAAAATAGAATCTCATTTGATCAAATCAAAGACACAAAAATATACGAAGATATGAAAAAGGATGGAAATGTAGCATTTCACCTCGGTATGGACGATAAGCACATAGTTAAGGTAAACATGCTGAAAATCGCTGGAAATGAAGTGTTCAAAACGGCGAAATACAAGCGTTTTGGAGAGGCGAGCAAACCAGAGGATCCAACTCTCATCTCCTATTTCTGGAGAGAAAATGACGTTTGTTTCAAAGTCACGTTTATGGACGAAGTGTCCAATGAGGAGGAGATTGTTTCCTACCTGATGAGCCAAAAAGCGGTGGACTTTCAGAACTTGAAGTAGTAAGGACGTACTAGTACTGTGCGGTAGAAGGGAAAATGATTTTGGATGCCACCCCAGGAGCAAGCCTAGTTGTTCTGGGAGTGGCATCCTTCAAAAAGTACGGTTGTTAACGGGGGAATCAAAAACGCTTAAAAGCTACCACTTTCTATGCGTTTCTCTCTTCATCCTCAACAGAAGGCCAGCCACCCCATAGGTGGTTCAAATGCCCATCTGGATCACGAAATCGAAAGCTGTAGCCTCCGCCTCGCTTATACGTCATTTCACTTACTTCGATTCCTTTGCTTTTCAACTCCTCATAAACCTCATGGATTTGGTCTACCTGCAAGGAGATGATCGGCTGGGCTTGTCCGGCCATATCGGTAAAGTCCAATCGCGGAACCTCCGGGCAACGAATGAGTCCGAGACCTACTCCGCCTACGTTCAACCAAGCCTCATTGTCTCCAGGTGAATATTCAAACGTGAACGGAATACCGAGCACATCGCGATACCACTTTATGGATACCTCCAAGTTTTTGACTGGCAGCTGTACAACCGCAAAATTACGCACATGAATACTCATTTGTGTTCGCTCCTTTTTTCAAATATGTATTTTCACCCTCATGAACGAAAGAAAAGAACAAAAAGAAACGGGTACTTCTACCATTTCTGAAAAAAATGCAGCAAATGTCCATCCGGGTCACGAACCGCAAAGAAAAGGCGATCACCTGCTACCGAAACCTTTTCCACGCTCACGCCCAGTTTTGCGAGGCGCAGGTACGTTTGACAAATCGCGTAGGCATCCCCTGCACGAAAGGCAGACAAAAATTGCTCGAACCCTTCTTTTGATACAAAGCCGGATGAATCACGACGTCCAGCTTTGTCGAATTTCTTTTTGTGGGATGGGCTTTCTCCCTGTCTGGATTGCTCTGCCAACACGAACAAGCGCTGGCGTGCCCTCTTCACTCCTTCCTTCACTGCCCCTACGGTCGTATGGAGCAATGTGGCTGTTTCCTGCGCCGTAAACGAAAAAATGTCCATCATGAGAATCAGCACCATCTGTCTGGCATTTAGTCGATCCGCCAGTTGCTCGAACACCTCTCTCTGCACAAACGCATCAGATACACTGGACTGATGCAGATAGATCGCTTCATCAAACAAGGCGGGATGCTCATTCGCCTTTACTTTCCTGCAATGATCGATCCAAGCATTCGTAGCAATTTGCTTCAAAAATGCCTTGGTTAGTTCTCTGTCTGGAGTCTTCTGCAAGGAACGATACACCTTCGTCAATGTTTCCTGGAAGAGATCCTGCGCATCCCACTCGTTTTTCGTGAGGGACAAGCAATGCTTTTGGATATCCGCAAGGAAAGGATTTACGCGCAAAAAGGAAGCCTTATCCTGATCAGCCCCCATACTATCCCTCCGAAACTTTTCTGAGTATTCATGCTTATTTTCAAAAAAATAAAGAACGCTGTCAACAACGACCATCTACAAATAGGAAAGCGACTGTCCCAACGGATTTTTCCCGCTCAGGACAGTCGCTGCTTTATTTCCTGCCAATCAATACAAGTAAGTCTATCGTCATATCCACTCCTGCCAAGTCAGACACTCGCTCCAATTGCTCAGGTGTCGCTCCCCACGCCAACGGAGTCATCTGAAGCAGGGAAACAAGACGCTCTTCCTCCAGTCGGAACTGATACTGAACCCGTTCCTTACCAATTAGCTGGAAGCTGGTTTTGAAGTGCTCGATCGTACGAGTATTCTTATATTGTGTTTTGGGAGTCTCTTGATACAAGGCTTCTCGTAGCTCTCGCAAATAGTTGGCCTCCGGAATGACTTTGATCATCCTTCCATCATCAGCCAGGAGTCTATGAAACTCATCCGAATTGGATGGAGATAATAGATTCAAAATGCATGAAAACTGTCTGTCGACAAACGGCGCATTTGTCAAATCGCCAACGCACCAAACTACTTCTGGATCGCTCTTCGCCGCGAGCATAACCCCCTCTTTGGCGAGATCGACACCCACTCCGACAAATGGGACTTTGCTTGTTTGCATCACTCTCTGCCGAACCTGTGTCAGATGATAGCCTTCGCCGCATCCTGCATCCAGCACGTACATCTGGCTTTCCTCAGCGTCTGTCCTATGCAGGATGACTTCGCTCAATACGTCATACAAAGGATCAAAGAAGCCTTGCTCCATGATCGCCCTTCTCGCCGCAAACAATTGCTTGTCATACTTTGTTTTGTAGGTTCGCGTAGCCAAGTGGACATAGCCGTGCTTGGATAAATCAAAGCAATGATGATTGTTGCATACCAAGCTGGTGACAGGTACGTTGCGCATAGCTGCCTGGCAATTTGGACAACGAAAAATCCCCACATGCTGGGAGATAGCTGTAGACATCAAAAAAAAGCACCCCATTCATTCGTATTTCGGTGAATGAAAAAAGGCACAGTCAAATAAACCCCAAGCATTTTCAAAAAATGCGGGATTCTGTTGAGCTGTACCTCACATTACCGATAACGAATGAACTGGATGATCATGGTCTGTAACACTCCTGCACTTTGATTAAGTAGGCATCACGTGGACGCTCAGCTACAATTGTAGCACATTTCAGCAATACAGCCACTGTACAATATGGGGCAGGTACGCAATATTTATCTTGTTTTTCGCTTCCCTGCCCTTTCCCGCTTCTGAGGTTTTTTTTCCCTTCACTCCAGAAGCATGACCTCATCGTATTTCATCATGATGCTTCCTTCCTTGTACTCCCCTACTTTTGGTACATTCACCAGACCCTTTATGTTTTGGAGAAGCGCACGGACGCTGTTCACTCCGCTTTCGTGAGCATGCGGATACCCTCCGCCAAAGCGGGGATTGATCTCCGACACAACGTACTGATCTCCCACCAAAAAACAATCGATGTCAATGGGCCCTCGCGGCTCCAGGACACGAATCAGTTCCTTCGCTAGCGATAGCAGACGCGGATCTTTTACCGCGAGTGAGCGATCCGTCTCCCCTGCCCGCATACGCAGCTTTTTGCGGGTGAATAGTGTCACCAGCTCCCCCGAGATCAGATCCACATAGCCGTCCACTCCGTACTCCTCTGCCTGCAAGAACGGTTGAATGACGACATCCTCCGTGTTTTCCATGAGCATGGACCATTCTTGATCATTCTCCACACGTGTGATGCCTAAACTGGCACTTCCATACCGCGGCTTGACAATCAATGGATATGTAATCTGCCCTGCTGTAAGCGCTGCTTGTACCTCATCCACTTTTGTAAAGGTGGGAATGGCGGGAATCTGATGCGCGGACAAAAAATCATACGTAGCCATCTTATCCAAGCACATCTGGATTACATCCCGATCGGACACGATCACCTCGATGCCCTGCATGTAGAAACGATCTGCATATGCAGCCAACAGTGTCAGCTCCGGGTCTATTAAAGAGAGGATTGCCTTGATCTCGTAGCGTTGGCAAATGTGCAGCAGGGCATCGAGATAACCAGGATCGTCGATACGCGGCACCTGCTCATGATAATGGGCAGCGTACAGGGCCGGGGCTGTCGGATCGCAGTCGACTGCGATGATTTTGCCAGTGTCACCCCATTCGCGTACAAAATAGTGGAGCAGCTTGACTCGTCTGCCTACACTGGTCACAAGTACGTTCATTCAGTTCACGACCCCCTGCTTGTCAACGTGAAAACGATAAACCGATTCGGGTATGAATTGTTGGAGAGTCTCTTTTCCCCTGACAATGACTGTATCTTTTCCATCGATAGCGAGAACCGGCGGCCTCTCCCGAATAAAAGGTGGATTAAAGACAAGCGTATACGCCCCTACGTGTCCGAAGACAAAATAATCCCCGCTATCAGGCAAAGGTCCCGTATAGCTTTGAAGCAAATAATCTTTTTCCATGCACGTATACCCGACGACATGATAGCTCGCTTCGGGAACTGGCTTGCGGTTGCACACATGTCGGGCTGGCAAAGGGTGCGCGTGCATCGTCGGCTTGACATTGTGAATGCTGCCATCCACGAGAACAAATCGCTCTCCTCTGTTTTCTTTTACATCGATGACCTGGCAAACGAAATCAACGGCATCTGCCACAAGTGAAATACCCGGCTCCAGAATCAGCAACGGAGCGTGATCCAGCTCTGCCAGCTCCTCCTTCATGACTGACGTAATCGCTTCGGCGTACTCCTCAAAGGTTGGTGCAGCCGTCATCCCGAATGAGGTCGGGAGCTCGCCAAAAAATCCGCCTCCCATATCGATAAAAGCAAGCCGCTCACCCAAATGCTGTTTTCCCAAACGGCATAAATAGCGCGCAATTTGGCGATACACACCGACACTGCGATTGGTGGAAAAGTGTCCATGCAACCCGACTACATGCACATTCGGGGCGACAGCCAATTGACTCAGGGCTTTTTCCAAATTGCCGTTTTCGACGCAAAAACCAAATCGGCTGACCTCGTACCCATTTTGCAGAGGACTCACGCCACCCCTGGCCAAATCCACATTAATCCGCAGCCCGATCCGAAACGTCTGCTCGGGATACTGCTTGGCGTAGGCCACCACCCACGGGATTTCCGAAAAAGAATCCAGATTGATCAGGCTCCCCTGCTCCAAGACAAAATGAATGTCCTCTTCCGTTTTGAGCGGGCCGTTAAAAATGATGGACGCAGGGTCGACGCCGAGTTTCCGTGCCAATTCGTATTCCAGTCGAGAGACGACTTCAGCATGCGCCCCTAGCTGATGCAGCTTTTGGCATAAAAACGGCAAGTAATTGGTCTTATACGAATACGCGACGACTACATGCTCATACCGCTGGGTAAAAGCCCGTTGGAAACGACGATAGTTCTCGGAGAGCTTCACGGTGTCCAGCACGTAATAAGAAGACGAGCAGAGGCTACGCCATTTTTCTAGCTGCTCATAACTATACATGGCGCACCCCCCGTTCCTGGTTCAGGAGGCAGCTCATGATCAGACCGATGACCCGCTCCTGTTGTTCAGCAGTCAAGCTGGAACCCGACGGCAAGCAAACACCTTCGGCAAACAGCTGATCTGATATACTCTCATCAGGTTGGTGCGGATAGTATTGGCATTGTGCGAACAACGGTTGTAGATGCATCGGCTTCCACACGGGACGGGCTTCGATATTTTCTCTACCCAGTGCATCGATCAATTGTGCAGCAGAGAGTGTCGTGTCAGCTGGATTCAGTCTCATCACCGTTAGCCAGCGGGTGGATCGCCCTGTCGCCGGCTCGGGCATGAACGAAATGCCAGGCAATTGTCCGAGGGCTTGTTCATAACGCTTATAAATCCCTCGCCTTGCCTCGATTCGCTCCTCCAAGACGCGCAGCTGCCCCCGGCCAATTGCCGCCAGTACGTTGCTCAACCGATAGTTGTAGCCCATCTCTTCATGCTGGTAATGCCTCACTGGCTCCTTCGCCTGCGTCGACCAGAAGCGCGCCTTTTCAATCGCCTCAACGTCATCGGAGACGAGCATTCCACCACCTGAAGTCGTCATGATTTTATTGCCATTAAATGAAAAAGTCCCAACATGACCAAAGGCACCGCTCATTCTCCCTTTGTATACAGCTCCTAACGATTCTGCTGCATCTTCCACCACGCGCACCCCATACTGCTCACAAAGCGCCATCAACGGCCACATATCTGCGCTCTGCCCATATAAATTGACGATGACGACCGCCTTGGGCAACTTGTCCGCTGCTGCAGCTTCCTGCAAGGCTCGCTCTAATGCCTGCGGAGACATATTCCAGGACCCTTCCTCGGAATCAATGAATACTGGAGTCGCTCCCTGGTACAGAATCGGATTGGCACTGGCGACGAAGGTGAGACTGGAGCAAAACACCGTATCACCCGGAGCCACACCGGCTAGCCTAAGGCCGAGATGGATAGCAGCCGTTCCAGAGGATACAGCCAGCGCAGCTTTTACGCCGACATACTGGGCAATCTCCCGCTCAAAAGCATCGACGTGTTCCCCCAATGGTGCAATCCAATTGGAGGCAAAGGCGTCTGCCACCAACTCCTGCTCATCCTCCCCCATATGTGGCGGTGATAAAAAAATCCGCTGCTGCGCACTCATTACGACGTCCCTCCATTGCGATAGGCAGGAAAGAAATCTTGCTCGCCAGCCTGATCGACCTGTAGTTTTTGGCACAAAGCCAGATACACTTCCTCATCGTGAACTTTTTTGCCCATCCAGTACGGAAAATGATTGCCGTTTGCAAACGAGGACTTGAAACGGAACAAGCCATCCCCATCCAAATTCCCTCCTCCAAGGAGAAGTAGCTGTGCTCCATCTTGCTTTGCCTGCTGGATCATGGCGTCGAAGAGGAGGTGGTTGACGCCAAGCGCCATGTCTTCCGTATGGGATGCCCCTAGCTGATAATGGGCGAATTGATTTCCACTGAGCAAAAGTACTCCCGCCACCGGCCGATCCTCATGCATGGCAAGCAGAAGCCGCGGCTTGCACAGCTCTGTTTTTTTCATGAGTCCCCAAAAAAATTCAGGTGCATAGTAATAGATCGCCGCGGCTTGATTACGGTCCATCGTCTCCCGATGCAGCTGGATAAAAGAAGGAAGCCAATCGGTTCCGCCCAATGTAACCCGGACGTCGTTTGCCGCGGCCTTCCTGATATTTCGTCCGACGTTTTGCGTATAGTGAGCACGAATGTAGGAAAGTGTGGGGCGCAAATCGACAGCCGTTACCATCCTCACCAAATCCAGTCGCATTTGATCCGCAAACAGCTCCGCATTTCCCAGCAACGGATGAAAGCGGACCGTTTCTGTCAGATAGTTTTTGTACCGACAGTAGACGTGGAATTGCTCCTGGAACAATCGGGCAGCCGTCTGTCCTCCCACGACAAATGGCCCTCCGTATCCAATCGAAACCAAATCCGCATAGCCGGGAATCCACCCATCCAGACGTCTGACCAAATACGGGTAGAAAACCTCGTTCTCCCCACTCTTGAAAAAGACAGCTTCTGGCGTGCCCTGCTCCATTTTGGCGTATAGCTGCACAAATTCTTTCGTGTAGGACACGTCTAATTTGAAAAACCGTCGCAAATATTCGGTCCAATCATCCTGTTCCGACAGTACGATCAGGCTCACATGCTTCCCTCCCAGCGCGCTCTGTGTTTTCACTCCCTCTGAAGTCTTCTACCGTGACGCTGCCCAGTTGATTTATGCCTGTCGATTGAAAAACACGCTTGATCGTCAGACCGATAATCCGCATATCCAGTAAAAAGCTGCCATTTTCTACATACCAGACGTCCAGCTCGAACTTTTGCTCCCAGTCAATCGCATTTCTTCCATTGACCTGCGCCCAGCCTGTAATCCCCGGCTTTACGTCGTGTCGTTTTAACTGCCGCGGCGTGTACAACGGCAAGTACTCCATCAGTAGCGGTCTCGGCCCTACGAGGCTCATTTCACCGCGAAGCACATTCCATAGTTGTGGCAATTCATCCAAGCTATACTTGCGCAAAAGCGTTCCGAATGAACCCAGCCGCTGCTCGTCAGAGAGAAGCACTCCACTCTCATCACGCTCATTGGTCATCGTGCGAAATTTGTAGATAAAAAAAGGTTTTCCGTGCAAACCTGGTCGCTCTTGTACAAACAAAACCGGAGACCCCAGCTTCCAACGGATGAGCAGACTCACCAGCAAAATCAGCGGGGACAGCATGACGAGCATCAGGAAGGATACGCCACGATCAAACAAGGACTTCATGCCGCACCTCCTGTTGATTCCACTTCGCTGCCGCTTCCTCCATACTGAGGCTCTGCATGCCGTACCTCTCGCGTAACATGGAGTAATGCTGGAGGATTTCCTCCAAAAAGGACAGATTCTCTTCCATGTGGTTCCCGAAGTTTTCCGGATGCCACCATAGATGGTACAAGCGATTGTGCTCTGCCGTATGAGTCAGGTCGCGTTTGATTCTTTTCATGCGCCATTTTTCCAACCTCTGTAGTCGAGGATGATAAGGACGCAAAAACCGACTGGATGGAACATCGACCATTCCCTCTGGACTACGCTGCAATGAAACATAATTGTTATGACCGGAGAGATTCACATACGCATCCATCAGTCGCATGGCTCTTTTGAACAATGTCTCTTCGGCAGCCCCTTGTGTGTGATACATCCAAGACTGCTCGTTGCCGCGATAGGAACGAAACCCCTTTTTCTTGCACAAAGATAAATAGGCAGGCTGTACCTGATTTCGCGGAAAAACGATGCTGGTAGGGGAGTATCCTTTTTTGTGAGTCACTCGATGAAAAGAATCAAGGTCAGCAGCAAAAGCTTCGGGAGTCTGTCCCGGCTCCAGACAATAGTAGTGGGAAAGGGTGTGGCTTCCGATGAATTGATGCGGGTAAGAGGATATCAGCTTGATTAAGGAAGGAGCAAAATGATACGGGTCGACCTGCTCATGCTCTCCGATCGCATCTGTGTCCATATAGGGATAGGGTGACAGCTTTTCATCGGCATACGCCGGGAGATGCCATGGGACGACACTTGCCAGCTCCTTGCGCGACTCGCAAAACAAAAAACCGACAGTCGCCCAGGTGACGTGCATTTCATACTTGGCAAACAGCTCCAAAAGTGCGGGGATCACTTGACGAACGCCTAGCAAATTTTGCTCATAGGACTGAATGGTTCTCTTGTCTCGGACGCCCCAGTAAAGTTCAAAGTCTAGGGAAATGACGAATGCTCCCGTCTTGTCCAATCTTCTCCGCTGCCTCCTTTCTCCTGCTCTCTTTCTTCTCTCAGCTGACCAGTCAGTTGGGCAAATAACGCCGCCTGCTTCGCGAGGACCGTTCGCTCATCAAAGTGCTCAAGCGCGATACTGCGGCTGTTCTGCCCGAATGCTTCTCTGAGTCTCGAATCCACTACGAGCTTTTTTAAAGCTGCATACAAGGGACATATCTGTTTTGGTTCTACTAAAAATCCGTTGACCCCGTCTCTGACTTCTTCCCGACATCCACGGATATTCGTGGCGACGATCGGTTTTGCCATCGCCATTGCCTCAATGATGGATCGAGGCAGCCCTTCGCGATGAGAAGGAAGGACAAAAATATCACTGGTGGCCATCAACTCCGGGATGTCTGTGCGGAATCCAGCCAAAATGATTTGCGGATGCTGTCGACAAAGCTCCACGAAGTTTTGCCCCCGCTGATCGCGTTCACTGGAAGACACGTCCCCCACCAACAAGAGGCGCAGACGTGGAAATTCGCCCGCCAGCTTGCGAAAGGCCTCCAACAGCTCAAAAATTCCTTTCTCCGAGACCATACGTCCTACATAGGTGATCACCACATGATCATCCCGCAGCCCCAGTGAGGACTTGATGGACTGGACCTTTTCTCTCGTAACGTGTCGCGGGTGAAAGCGTTCTGTGAGATCAACACCGTTGCCAATATGCAGAATCCGCTCCGCCTGAGAGGAGAAGCCATCCTGCACGCTCAACTCGTAATCCTCCCGACTTTGAAGCAAAAGATAGTCAGTCATATGCCGGGCAAACCATTTTTCCAGCGTGTAATACATCCGATACGTTCTTTTGCTCATGCCCTCATGAAAGAAGTAGCCATGTGCTGTGTAAATGACATGCGGCACTCCTGCCAACCTTGCTGCCACACGCCCGAGAACAGCAGCGATCGGTGTATGAACATGCACGACATCATACTTCTCCCTTTTCATTAACCGATACAATGCCCCAATCGTGACCAGATTGGAAATCGGGTCGATCTTTCGCTTAATGGGGATACTTCTGAGCGTCAATCCCTTTGCTGTTAGCACATCAAAGCGCCCTGTATCCGAACACGCGGTATGCACCTCGTAGCCTTCACCCATCAGCTTTTCAATCAGGGGAAACAGCAAGCTTTCTACAGAGCGGTCAATTGCGCATACTTGTAAGATTTTTTTCAAGCAGATCACCGCCATTTTTGATCTGACGCGTATTGATTTCGGCTGTCACAAAATACAGCGCGAGCATGATCCAGAAAAACGTTTCGCGAATTCCATTATGAGTGAGTCCGTACAAAATTTGGAAAAAAAGCGGATACCAAGCAACCAATCGATGCCCACGAACCGCCCCATAAATCACGAGAATGAACAACACCGTGCCCATTACGCCGTAGGAAAAGAACAGGTTGGCTAAGGTAGAATGGAGTTCCAACGAAATGCTGCTGTTAAATCGCTCGTACATCCCTTCCCCTGCTCCGAACAAAATGTACTCCGGATGGTTGGCAATCCGGTCATAGCCCCGCGCTGCCCAATTGTCATCCGAATCTTCGCCGAGTGTGACCATTCGTTCTTCGATTTGTGTGTAAATAGAAGCATCGCTCAGCACGTTTTCGTTGGTGTACAAATAGATGAAGAAGACAGTGAAGGACGAGACGAGCACGCAAAGGAGATTCATCCAAAACAAGCCCGTGCGTTCTTTGATCGAGAGGAGCAAAAAAACGAGGTACATCCCTACGGCACTAATGATCGCTGCTTTTGACAGGGACGCTGCAATGATGCTAAACGCCGTGCCGATCGCAACAAAGAGAGGAATGGTCTTCACAGATACGAAGCGGGCACACAGCAGGCATATCCCCATGCACAGAAGCCCAAAATAGCCGAGCTGGTTCGGATTGTTGAAGAACAAGGACTGCCTGAACTCGTCACTATCCGGTGACAGTCCTGACACGAGAATGAATGCCTGAACGAGCAAGGAAGTGGACGTAGCCAGGAAGACCCATTTGACGTACTCTTGCGGGTTGCGCCTGAACAAAATAACCAGGGCAAGCATCACGGCTCCGTTGTACAAATACCACTTGGTCGAGCTGAATACATCCATTTCCCCGCCGAGTGCAATCGCCCATATGCCGTTCACCATCATAATGTCGTACAAAAACAGAAGGGTAAGGAAGAGAAAAAATCCGAGTCTGCGGTTGACCCGCCCCAAGCGAAACAAGAAGCTGTAGGCGATCAAGATCAGCATAATAAAATCGGCGATTTGCGGATTGCCACTTGGGAAGAAGTAGAAGGGCTTAAGTACCACATATAGCAAAAGAAGGATCTTGTCCGGTGAGAGCTTTTCCTTGATCATCATTTACCTGTGCGCCAGATGGTTGGTGAATTGCAGGATTCGCCGATAATCCTCCCACGTATCAACCTCTGCCCAAAACAATCCCGATGGTATTTGTGCGACATACACATTCCTTTCCCCCAAAAAAGAATAGAGGACATTTTCCCACCACAAATCATACTGCTTCTCCTGAATCAACCTTTGTACTCGCCGCAAAAATATTGGCAGAAAGCTCTCTTGAAGCTTGGCAATTCCAACGTATTCGCCAGTTGTCTCTTCCAGTGAGAGCTCCTTTCCATGGCGGAGCAAGAGTCCGTTTTCATAGCCAAATTTATAATCCCCCTCATAGCGACGCACTGGATCAGCAAACATGACAGGGCATCTGGTCTCTTGCAACACGACCTCCAGTACCTTCGACTCAAAGTAAACGTCGGCGTTCAACAGCAAGCAGTCGCTTCCTTGCAAAAACTCGCGGGCGAACCAGAGGGACACCATACTATTCGTCCGATCATAAAAAGGGTTGTGATAAAAACGAATCGGTTCATCTCCGAGCAACTGGGTAATCACGTTGGCTCGATAGCCCACCACCATCGCGATCTCATCAATTCCGTGGCGCCTTAGCTCCGTTATCGTATTTTCAATGAGCGCCTGGTTTCCGATGTCCACTGTACACTTGGGAATACCGTCAATTTGCTCGTTGATTCGTGACCCGAGACCTGCTGCCATGAGCAGTGCCTTCATCCGACTCCCCTCCTTCTTTCAGAGATGGCATGACGTATTTGATGTTCAGCTTCAGCTTGTACATCGATCTGGCCAGTCCGACGAACAGGTGGTAGAAGGTCCATAGGAGCAAAAATAGCATCTGACCGCTGATTGCCCACAGGAACGCGGTAACGAGCACGCCCAACTGATAGCCCGTTTGGGTAAGAAAAAGGAAGACAAAAGCATCGATCCATTTGCTGCGCTTTCTCATAGAGACTGTTTCGTGAGAGATTTTCCCTTGACTAAAGACGAGATCGGAGCCATTCGTCGCCAAAATCTCTGCAAAAATCGTCAGCAGAATCAAATAAAGCAACCACGGCCCCAACATCGCGTGATAATTGATGATGCCGTATACCACACCGAATGACACCAGGTAGAGTGCATAGTTGAGCCCGATGTCCAGCCATTCTCCTCCCTTGCTCTTCTGGTTGCGCATGCGGGCCACTTCCCCGTCGACGCAATCCGCCAAGTAGCACACCTGACAGAAGAAGCAGCCGAGCAGAAAGGATGCCGCCGTTCCATACATAAATGCTGCAGCGCTTAGGAGCCCGGCAACAATCCCCCCCATTGTAATCGCGTTGGGGGAAATGCGTGTTTTTCGGGTCAGCAATAAGCTCACGTAGATGGAGATGCGACGAGTGAAGTAGTACGACCAAAATTCCTCCCTGCTCCACGGCTTCTGCACCTGCAGACGGCAATGGCGTGTCTCTTCACTATCCCAAAACATAGACGGATACAGCTCATCCTTCACGGTAAGCCACCTTCTTCATGACCTCGTCTCCTGGAGCGAGACGGAATATTTTTCGGACAAAAACGGGATATACCACGTGCGAAATCCAAAATATTTGGATGCCCAATACGAAGCACAAAGATCTCGACAGATCAGGCTGATTGATGTAGCAATGGCGGCCCCGATAATTCCATACAGCGGAATGAGGCAAGCGTTTCCGATTATGTTTAGTGCAGCTGAACAGACAAGAATATTGCGGGCCGTTTTCTGATGCCCGGTCATCGTCAATAAGGGGATAACACTCCCTGTGCAAAAATTGACAAACTGCCCCATGCACAAAATCACTAGGACGAGGCTCTCACTGGCAAACTCTTCGCCAAAAAAAGTGAGCAACGGAACGGCGAATAGCGCCACTAGCAGATTGAGAGGAGCAGAGGTGAAGAAAATGAGCCGATTGGCAAACGCAATCATCTTTTTCAAGCCGTCCATATCATTACGTGCGTACAGCTCAGAAAACTTCGGAGAGAGGATCGTATTGATGGAAATCAACGCAAAGCCCGTCACCATTGCCAGACGAATGACCACACTGTATACTCCGACGGTTTTGGCGTCCGTAAAAATCCCCAGCATGATCATATCTGTCCACGTCATAATCAATTCCATCGACGCACTGAGATACATCGGGAGTGCGACTGCAATAATTTCCCTCAACCTAACACCGGGCTCTCCCGCAGTCGGCTGTACACCGCTACGAAATCCTCGGCTCGTCGCATACCACTGCCCCATCCCATAGACCGCATTCAAGATAACAGCAGCTGCGAGCAGTTGAATCAAGAGCATCGTACTGGGTTCGAAAAAAGGAATGGCGATGAAGAGAAACGCCAAGTGCAGAAAACGCATACCGACGATATCGACAGTGATCGAGATGACAACCCGATGCAGTGCCCGAAATGCAGATGCATACAGCCTGGCGAGCGACACAAACGGAAGCATCCACGCGACGACTCTTAGTGCCTCTGCTGGCAGCTCCCCTGCAAACACGTAGGCGGACACCTGCTCTGAGAACAGATGCAAAAGTACCCCAAGCACAATCGAAATCAGCGTAGCCCACAGCACTACTTTGTTGAATACTTCGGAAATCTGATAAAGTGAGCCTTTCGCACGAAACTCCGAGAGAAAGCGGATGATGGCTGTATCCGTCCCCAAAACGGCCAGCACCATTCCGATGTTCATCAGGGTGATCGTCAGCGAATAGATGCCCAGGCTCTCGGCTCCATACTCTCTGGCAATGTAGAACTGCAAGAGATAGAGCAGTACGAAGCCAAGGAGCCGAAACAAAAACGTGAAGGCCGAGCCGCGAATCACTTCGTGAACGTCGCGATCTTTATTGAGACGGCTCCATTGTCGTTGCCAAGCTATTTTGAGGGCATGCATGTCTACAAACGCCCCACTTTCTGCTATGCGTTGTACCCGTATCCGTAGTACCCTTCTCTCTTTCCTACCTTTTTGTTGTTGAGAACAACACCGAGCAAGTTGGCGCCTGCTGCTTTTAACTGCTCTACCGCCTTGACAGCAGAATCCCGCTTCGTCTTGCTTGCATCCACAACCATGACACAGCCGTCCATTTCCCTCGCCAGCACCATTGCGTCGCTTACGATTAGTGGCGGACTGTCGACAATCACAAAATCGTAGTTGTGGCGCAGATAGTCCATCAATTCCAAGAGCCGTGGCGTCCCGAGCATTTCCGCTGGATTATGCGGGATCGGCCCTGCTGTAATGATCGACAACTCTGATACCCCAGACGGTTGGATGATATCGGGAATCTGGCACATATCCGAAAAGTAAGAACTGATCCCGTACAGATTCGGCATATCAAAGGTGAAATGCACCCGGGGATTGCGCAAGTCAAAATCAAGCAGCACCGTTTTCTTGTGATCCTTTGCCATCATCAAGGACAGGTTGGCAGCGGTGATCGTTTTTCCCTCAGAAGCCCCTGGACTGGTGACTAAAATCGTTTGCATCAGCTTGTCGCCCATGGAAAACTGAATGTTCAAGCGAAGAGTACGGTAGCCCTCTACCAGCGGAGACAGCGGCTCCCAATGGGCGATCAGCTTTTGATAACGATCATCAGGCTTCTGCCTTCTCATACTCATTCCTCACTTCCTCCACCTTGGGCTGGCGAAATGCCTTCCGTGTTTTTTTGTCAATCACCGCAATCGTTGCCAGTACAGGTAAACCTAAAAACTCCTCCACTTCTTTTTCCGATTGAAGTCGAGTATCCATCTGCACAAGCAAGAAGACGACGACCATAGATGTTGCCAACCCGAGGACAAAAGCGATCACCGAATTGAGGATCGGTTTTGGGCTCACGGGAATGGCCGCCGGATTGTTTCGGGCTTCCGCCAAAATATGCACGTTGTTCATGCTAAGCATTTTGACGACTTCTTCCTGAAAGGTCTTCGCGATGGTATTGGCGATGAGCACAGCTCTGCCCTGATCCGGGTCTTCTACCGTAATGGAAATGACCTGCGAGTCCTTGACTGGCTCCACTTTCGTTTGAAGAAGCAGATCCTCCATCGTAGCGCCGGCCCCGATCACTTCGAGCACGCGTTCCATCACCCGTGGACTTTCAATAATGACGCGGTAGGTCTCAATCAATTTCAGATTGGAATCAATTTCTGCGACAGATAGCATGCTCTCTACGGTTGAATCCAGCGAGCGATTCACTAATATTTCCGTCTTAGCCTGATAAATCGGTGTCAGCAAATAGAAGCTCACGAGCGCTGTTCCGATGGTGCACAAAGAAGTAATCAAAAGGATCAGCTTCCATCGCTTCAACAACATCAAGAGTATTTCACGAAGATTAAGCTCCTCATTCATCCTGCTTCCCCCTTTGCCCCGCCATGCTGTCACTTCCTTCTTTCGGCAGTTGTACGGGAGGTTCGATTTGTTTTTGAAAAGTTGAAAGACTCTCGGTCAATCTCTCACGCTCTTGCGGGCTGACGATATAGTAGTAGATTCCATTGATCATTTGACCCTTTCCTTCCAAACGAATCGTCTCGACGGAGGTAACTGCCGTGCTGTAGCTTAGGGCAAGCTGTTTCATCACATCAAAGGTCATGTTCGTTTTCACGTATTTCCCCATCGTCGTAAGGACATCATTCAATCGGGTAGGCGATGCAAGAGTTACCCCTTTATCCAGCAATGCCTTGATGATTTCCTGCTGTCTTTCGTTGCGCCCGAGGTCGCCTCTCGGATCTTCGTAGCGCATGCGAGCGTAGACCAAGGCTTGCTTCCCGTCTAACTGGATGGGACCTACCGGAAAGGTGTAATCGGCATAAGTAAAGGCAAGCTTGTTGTTGACTTCCACTCCGCCCAGCGCATCGATCACACCTGCGAATCCTTCCATATTTGCGGTCACCACGTAATCAATGGGAAATTGGAGAAACTGCTCGACGGTGTCTACTGCCTGCTGTACGCCGCCGAATGCATAGGCATGATTGATCTTATCCTGAGTACCTTTGTGAGCGATAGCGGTTCGCGTATCACGCGGTATGCTGATGAGCAGCGCAGATTTCGTTTTCGGGTTGACGGAGAGTACGAGGATGACATCTGAGCGTCCCTTGTCATTCTCTCTCTCATCAACGCCTAGAAGCAGCAAGGTGATCGGTTCTTTGGGCAAGATAGCGGAGTTCTCCACTTCAGCCGCAAGTGGTGTTGTTGCACCTTGGGAATTTAAAGCCGGTGTTTGTCTCACAGATGCTGGTTCAGTCGCTACAGGTATCTCCACAGATTTCTGCGTGCGGACAGGGAGGTACATTTTGCTGGCGGTTTCTTTTAACGACAGATAGACGTACACACCATAACCACTCAAGCCGATGAGACAAATCAATCCTCCCCATGCAAGCATCCGCTTCCACTTAATCGTGGCGATCTTTTCCTTCCATTTGCTGACGCTCATCCGATTGCCACTGGATAAGGGACTGGCGTAGACTCTTCCTTCACGTAAGAAGTGGATTGATAGCCTGGAACGATCCCTTGCAAAATCTCGATAATGGATTGTTTGTCCTCCATCGTCGCTCCCTTGTCTGCAATTTGCTCCAACCGGGCGATCCCTGCCAAGAGCTCATTCCAGGAAAAATCGAGCGGCTTGCCTATGAAGATGCGATTATGGCAAGTAGACGACAAGCCTTCTTCCGCCGTCAAAATTTCTTCGTACAGCTTCTCACCCGAACGAATTCCTGTGAATACAACCGAAATATCCTTACCCGGCTCCAAGCCTGCCAAGCGAATCAGGTCGAGGGCCATATCGACAATTTTGACCGGTTTCCCCATATCGAGAATGAAGATCTCCCCTCCCTGAGCGAGTGCTCCCGCCTGGATGACGAGCTGGGCAGCCTCAGGAATGGTCATGAAAAATCTCTCCATATCTGGATGTGTAATAGTAATCGGTCCACCTGCCCGGATTTGATTGAGAAAAACGGGAACGACACTCCCCCTGCTCCCCAGGACATTTCCAAAACGAACAGCCGCAAACCGGGTAAGTCCGAAATGGTTATACCCCTGGATCAAAAGCTCGGCGATCCTTTTCGTGGCACCCATCACACTCGTTGGATTCACTGCCTTGTCCGTCGAGATCAGGATGAAATGAGAGACGCTGGTTTCCAGTGCGCATTCCGCTACGTTTTTCGTACCCAGAATGTTGTTCTTTAATGCCTCACACGGGTTGTTCTCCATTAACGGCACATGCTTGTGGGCTGCCGCATGAAAAACAACGGCGGGACGATATTCATGCATAATCGAAGCAATTCTTTGTCTGTCACGAATATCTGCAATCAAGCTGACTGTCTCCTGCTCAGGAAACAAACGCGAGAGCTCCAGGCTCATTTCAAAAATCCCGTTCTCTTCATTCCCCAAGAGAAGAAGTTTCCTTGGTCCAAATCTAGCTATCTGTCTGCAAAGTTCCGACCCAATAGAGCCGCCTGCTCCTGTCACAAGTACGACTTGCTGTCGCAAGTATCCCGTAATCTCCTCCAGATTGACTTGAACAGGCTCCCTTCCCAATAAATCCTCCAACGCTACATCCCGAATCATGTTCATCGTGATTTTTCCATTAATGATGTCGGCTACGTGCGGCAAAATTTTGACGCTTGCTCTCGTCGTTTTGCAAATGTCGAAAATCTCCTTAATTGTCTGTCGGGAAGCGGATGGCATGGCAATCACGATGTCTGAAATGGAAAGTCGTTGCACGACACGGGCGATATCAGCCCGATTCCCTACAACGGGCAGGCCATACACGCGCAGATTTTGTTTGCTGGGCTCATCATCGATAAAGGCCACTGGACGCAGCTCCGACAAAGGCGAGGCTTTCATCTCTCTGGCTACGAGCACACCTGCGTTGCCTGCCCCGATAATTAATGTGCGCCTGCGCTCCTGCGTTCTTTTCTCCCGCTCTTCATTCCACCACTTCCAGACAAACCGGGAGCCTGTGATGCCGAGCAAAACAAAGGCTAGCGTCATCAGAAAGAGTGAGGTGGGAAATCGGATAGACCAACCAAGCAGGTACGTCATTTTGAGTACCAGGTAGAGCGCCAAAACGGAAAAGCTCGTGGCAAAAATGATCGAGACCAGCTCGCGAACACTGACATAGCGGAAAACAGGTCGATAGAGTTGAGCAAAGTGCATGCCTGTCACGACGAACAGTACGTGGCCAATCATCAAATACATAGGTTGATATTCGCTTATCTCCGTGAAAGAAAAATCAAATCGAACCAGGCAGGCTAACCAGACAGCCAAGCTGATAATTCCTGCGTCCGATAAGCTTAACCAGAATCTTCTCTTCCGGTAGCTCATATTCATCCGCTCCAGGTGATCTTTATTCAAAGAATGGTCATCATAAACGCCACAGGCTAATTTCTGCCGGGCATGTTTCGCGATTTAGCACGCTTTTCACGTCTGCGATGACACCTTGCCCCTGATACAAGAGCCCGGCAAGCTCCTCCCATCCCAGGTGCAGATATCGCTCATGAGGTACGGCCAATACGATTCCGTGGGCAGGCTGCAGGTCTTCCCACTCTCGCAATTGAATGCCGTATTCCTCTCTCGTCCGCTCTGGACAAGCCAATTCATCTGTCACTTGGACCTCTACTCCGAACTCCTTCAGTTCCTGGACAATGTCGATGACCCGACTATTGCGAATGTCCGACACGTTTTCTTTAAAGGTGATGCCCATAATCGTGATCCGCGAGCCTTGAATCGCAATATTTTGCCAGATCATTTGTTTCACGAGTGAGGTCGCGACGAACTTGCCCATCCCGTCATTGATCCGTCGTCCAGCGAGTATGACCTGCGGATGATAACCGACACTCTCCGCCTTGTATGTCAAATAGTACGGATCGACGCCAATACAATGACCACCGACGAGTCCCGGAGAGAACGGAAGGAAATTCCATTTTGTTCGAGCGGCTTCGAGCACATCTGCCGTTGAGATGCCCAAACGGTCAAAAATAATCGAGAGCTCATTGATCAAGGCGATATTGATGTCGCGTTGCGTGTTCTCAATCACCTTGGCTGCCTCAGCCACCTGAATCGAGGGCGCTTTGTGAATACCTGCCTCTACAATCAGCCCATACATCTCGGCAATCGTTTCACACGTCTGGCGATCTTGCCCAGAAACGACCTTGACGATCTGGGACAATCTCCGCTCCCGATCCCCCGGATTGATTCGTTCAGGTGAGTAGCCGACATAAAAATCAATCCCCGCCAGCTTTCCAGACGCTTGTTCCAATACAGGAATACAAATCTCTTCTGTTGCCCCTGGGTATACTGTCGATTCATAGACGACGATAGTCCCTGAACTCAGGTGTTGCCCAACGCTTTCAGACGCGAGAATGAGTGCCCGCATATCGGGCCGTTTCGCAGAATCGACAGGAGTGGGCACCGTTATGATGATAAAATCGCACGCTGCGAGACTTGCAGGGTCATCTGTATACATGATGTTGGCTCGCTTCAGCTCATCTGTCGACATCTCTCCCGTTTCGTCCATTCCACTCTCCAGACTGCGTATGCGTCTTTCGTCTATGTCAAAACCAACCACTGGAAGCACTTGGCCAAAAGCAATCGCGACAGGCAGTCCTACATATCCAAGACCTACGACTCCCACTTTTTTACGCATGAGCGACACCATAATAGCTGACGTACCAGTCTACAAATCGAGATATCCCCACGTCGACTGGTGTTTTTGGGCGAAAGCCTGTCGCCTCATACAGAGCTTCTACTGACGCATAGGTAGCAGGAACATCCCCCGGCTGGATGGGCAAATAGTCGCGAACAGCCTTTTTCCCCAGCTTCTCTTCCAAGATTGAGAGAAACGAAAGTAAATCGATCGGCTGGTGATTCCCGATGTTGAACACCTCATGCGGCGCTTTATCCCCCTCCCTTTGCGGGATTCGATTCATCAGTCGCAGCATCCCTTCGACGATATCGTCCACATACGTAAAGTCCCTCGTCATGTTGCCGTAGTTGAAAATGCGGACAGGCTCTCCCGACAAAATCGCCTTGGTAAACGTATAGAGCGCCATATCTGGTCGGCCCCAAGGCCCATATACCGTAAAGAAGCGAAGTCCCGTCGCAGGCAAGCCGTATAAATGACTGTAGGTATAGGCCATCAGTTCATTGGCTTTTTTCGTTGCTGCGTACAAGCTGACCGGCTCATCTACGGGATCGTACTCCGCAAATGGTAGCTTTGTGTTCCCTCCGTAGACGGAGCTTGAAGATGCGTAGAGCAACTGCTTGACCCTCGACCGACGGCATCCTTCCAAAATGTGCAGAAACCCGGTGATATTGGAAGTCGTATAGGCGTGAGGATTTTCCAGACTGTACCTGACGCCCGCTTGAGCGGCCAAGTGAATGACAATTTCCGGCTCCATCTCTCGGAACAACTCGTCCATTTTGCTCTGATCTGCAATATCCGCTTTGACAAAACGAAAGGATGGATACGCTTGGAGGATTTCCAGTCGGTTGCTCTTCAAGACCGGGTCGTAATACTCATTGCAATTATCTACCCCCCAGACCGTCTGTCCTTGTTCCAAAAGCCGTCGTGCTACATGAAAACCGATAAATCCAGCTGCACCAGTCACCAAAATCGACATACTATCCACCTCTTTGCTTATTCATACGGAGGTTCTAGGACAAATATGCCAGTGGCTGCCCAAAGTTTATGGAACACATTTTTATGTAGTCCATGCCCTTTTTACTAAATGGTTGTCAACATTTGAGAAATGGTTGAATGAAATGAAATGAAGACAATCTTGTCTACCAATTACTGGAGGAGAATGCTTTTATGTGGATTGATGTAAAAACACACGGAGCAAAGGGGGATGGAGTGACCGACGATACCCAAGCAATCCAGGCTGCATTGACTGCTGCTCTGAACCTGCAAATTCCATTATTTTTTCCTGCTGGCACCTATATCATTGAGCCAAACAGACTGGAGGTCATCCTAGGAGCAGGAAAAAGCCTAGTGATGCAGGGAATCGGTCCGTTTTCCGTGTTAAAAAGGAAAGCCAATTCATCTGGCGCAGATTGGCGCTGGCTTTTCTCGATTACGTCCTCGGGTGGTGATGCTGATTCTTTTGTGGTCTCCAACCTGAAGATTGATTCCAATGCAAGAGCAAATCCGCTGCCACCCGATCCTTACGATTACGAACATAGCGCTGATTTCTACATTCGTGGTGGAGGTCCTAGTAGCTATATCAATTACGTAGCGCTACAACAAGTATGGTGTACGGATGGAGTCGCCGACCATTTTTACTTTGCCGGGGAAACGAACTGCTATGTCCGCACGGTGCAAATTACCGATTTTTATAGCGACAACCGCAAGCGTACACGCTCAGACATTACCGTGACGGGTGGCCTGGAGCGGCTGAATGCAACGAATGTAGCTTGTGATCGTTTTGAAGTCGAGCTCAATCAAGGGTACGACGGAGCCACACCCATGTTCGTAAACCTGAGCAATATCTCTTGCCGTCAACAGCTCGACTTGGAAGGAGATTTGTCCTCCCCGATGGTCGTGCAAGGTAGTAATCTGGTTTCGCTCGCCAGCTTCAGTCTTACTGGCATGACAGGCTGTATCAGCTCCTCGGTTTTTTATACGGCACCTGATCAGAAAAATCGGGTGAACTTTATGAAAAACATGACTTTCAGCAACTGTCGCTGGGTACTGCATACAACCGCGCAAGGAAGTACAAAGACGGTAGGTACTGGTCTAACCGTGGATTATTCGGATGTAGGACTTGTATTTGATGGCTGTAGCTTCGAGGCCAATGATACAGCGGCTTCCATCGGCGGCTACGCCTTGAGCTTGGAGCCATGGGATGTGCTCGCCGAGCGGCATGTTACCGTGAGAAGTTGTTCGTTTGACCCTCGACTGACCCAAAACATTTCATTGAACCGCTGCGGAAACGTCTATCTCATAAACAACCGTTATTCCGGATCTGACCACGCGATCATGCTCTACGGCACTGGAACGTACCCATTGGTAGTCACCGTGGATGGTGGCGACTTCAGCCAGGTTACCGGAAAAATGTTTTATCACAAGACTTCGGATAAAATAACCCTCTCCATGAAAAACCTCCCTGTTCCTGTCTCCCTCACTAGCGGCTACAAATCCGAAAACTCTTCCTATATCCCAACTGTTTCCATCAACGAACGTGTGGTGTATGTCGCAACAGCCCCCAGCGCCTCCGTCAAATACGGTGGTCTCAAAGGCGATACTCTGCGCTTGATCACTCCTGTAAACAATCAACCATGCGAATGGATTGCAACTACGACAAATAAGACTGCCTGCACTTGGCTTGTGACCAAAACAGCCAAAAGCTAAGGGGAATGAAAAACATCCATCTGCCCCTCGTCGTGGGATAGATGGATGTTTATTATTAGGCAATACGCTCTAAATCCGGATTGTACCGTTTCACGTAGGTAAAAATTTCTTCTCCAAGCAATTGCGTTCTCACTAGCTCATCTGCCCGTTCACTCAAATGCCGGGTGAGTTGATTGGTTCCATTTTCGATGCGTCTTTTGGCAGCCTCAGGCAGTGTCAATACATGCGGTACGAGCAATTGCAGGTACCAAACGCCCTTTTCTTCCTCGGAGACATCGATCTCCAGTTCCATGTCCGGACTGTCGAAATCGTACAGCTGGTTAAAGAGCCATTCTCTTTTTTCCAGCGTCATTGCGGCAATGTCGATTTTTTCCACGCTCAAATAATACTCTTCATTGAACAAGACAAGTTTATCGTCAATTTCCTGATACTTTTTCGCCAGCGGATTCATCGTCATCGATCCTTTCCATCTCACATCTATTTTATAGCATACTACCTTACTGAATATTTAGGCAACTCGTCCGTTTAGAAAGGGCCTTGCTCCATGCAAGACCCTCGTTTTCTACAGGAGTGTCGATCCCTCCACTACGGCTTGTGCGTCCTCCTTGGAAATAAGGACAGCGCGAGCCTTACCGCCGCTTTGGCCTGCGACGTATCCATCTGCCTCCATCATTTCGATGAGACGGGCAGCACGGTTATATCCGACGCGGAAACGACGTTGCAATCCAGATGCAGAAGCTTGACCCTGCTCGGCCACGAACACGAGCGCTTCCTGATACAACGGATCGTCTCCACTGTCAAACGATGCAACCTGCTGCTCCAAATCCTCTTTGCTGAAAATATACGCAGGCTTTCTTTGCTTTTTGATCATGTGCGTGATTCGCTCGATCTCGTCATCCGAGACGAAGTTCCCTTGCAGACGAACCGGAGTCGTGCCGCTCTCAAGGAACAGCATGTCCCCTCTACCCAACAGTCGTTCTGCCCCAGATTGATCGAGAATCGTACGCGAGTCAACTTGGGAGAATACGGCAAAAGCAAGACGCGTCGGTACATTTGCCTTGATGTTTCCGGTAATGACATCCACAGATGGGCGCTGTGTCGCCAAAAGCAAATGAATACCGCAAGCACGTGCTTTCTGAGCGATCCGGATAATGCAATCCTCGACATCCTGCGGCGAGACCATCATCAGGTCAGCCAGCTCATCGATGATGATCACGATATAAGGCAGCTGATCATCTGTCGTCTGATTGTAGCGATCAATATCGCGAACACCCGCATCTACGAAAAGAGCATAGCGCTTCTCCATTTCTTCCACGGCCCACTTGAGAGATGCCGTTGCCTGCTTGGCCTCTGTCACGACAGGCGTAACCAGATGAGGCAAGTGATTGTAAGGCGCGAGCTCCACCATTTTCGGATCGATCAAGAGCAATCGCACCTGCTCAGGAGTCGCTTTGTACAGCAGACTGACGATGATCGAGTTGATGCACACACTTTTACCCGAGCCTGTCGAGCCGGCAATCAAACCGTGCGGCATCTTTTTAATATCCGCAATAATCGGCTCTCCGCCGATGTCCATACCGAGTGCGACCGCCAGCGGAGATGAATGCTCCTGAAACTTGTCTGAACTGATGATCTTCTCGATTAATACAGGTTGGCTGGACATATTCGGGACTTCGATCCCAATGGCATTGCGTCCTGGAATCGGTGCCTCGATGCGAATATCTTTGGCAGCCAAATTCAGCTTAATATCGTCAATCAATCCCGTAATCTTGTTCACTTTTACCCCGGGAGCCGGTTGCAACTCAAAGCGTGTCACGGATGGGCCTTTGACAATCCCTACGACCTGAGCGCTGACATTGAAATTCGCGAGCGTCTCTTCCAATAACAGCTTTTGAATTTGGGTATGCTCATCGTCATCATCGCTGACCGGCGGGCTCGGATTCAGCAGTCCCAAATCCGGCAAGGCGTATGGCGGCTGTGTGGACTCTGCTCCTTGGTCAGCTTCATTGGACGAGTCTTTTACCGGAGCTGACGCAGGCTGCACCGCCCTGGATGCCTGGGACATGTTCACGGGCTGTGCTGTGGATGAAGCAGGGACTGGGGCTGGAACGGTTTCTGCAACAGAGGTTGCAACTGGTACTACAACCGGTTCCACAACGGACTCCACAATTGGTTGAACAATGGATTCAGGCTCAGTTGGTTCTGTTGGTTCTGTTTGCTCTGACGTATCTTCGGAGACCGAACCCACTCCTGCTGAACTGAGCTCCAGTGTATCTACCTCTGCTCTCTCTAGCAAACGACTGATAGCAGGTGCATAGGCAGGCTCTTCGACGCCATCGCTCTCTAGGGCCGTATCGACTGCTTGATTCTCCTCACCAACAGAAGGAACGTTAACGCCATCATGCTCGCTTTCCACCTGCACAACCGCACTGAGTGTAGTAATCAGTCTATGCTCGGCTTCTTCATGTGCTTGCCGCTCTTCCATCGTTTGAGAGGAGACTGTAGGTTCTGGTTGCCCAATAGACTCCGATACCACTTCTTCCTCATGCACATCAGCCACCGTCTCTTCGACTTTTGGCTCGAATGCGTCAGAATCAGAATCTTGCAGCGCCGTCGCTTTTATTTCTTCTACTACCGTCTCTTCCAATTGTACGGAAGCAGCAACTTCTTGTTCTGAATCAAGAGCATCTGCCACAGCAGTCTTTGCAACAGCATTTTCACCTTCGTTATGTACAGAATCATTCGTAACAAAAGCATGCTGCGGTTCATTTTGCTCAGTAGATGCAGACTCTTGCTCCTCTGGAAAATACCGCTCGCTTATCTCTTGTTCCCACTGCTTCATCTGCTGCAAATGCTCTTCTTGTTCCAAGCGCGGGTAAATGATTCCCGCAGTCGTATGGATGCGATGTTCCGCCTCGCGCGTCGCCGGAGTAATCTTCCCGTAAACAGGCGAAACGATTTCAGAAGGCTGATAGGCACGCTTTTCTTCTGTAGAAAAAACGGTTCTCGTCACTTTTTCCACTTCTTTTTGCGGCGTACGGACGGGACGCTGCGGTATCTCGCTGTTGTTTTTGACAAGCTCAGGTTTCTTTTTCTCGAAAACGGGCTCTGTCTTTGTTTCTGGCACGCGATCATTGGCTGGCCGCATCGTTTCACGCTTCGGCTCGAATCGCTCACGAGGTGCCTGTTGGCGACTGCGTTCATTCGATTCGGAAGAATTTACGCTTTGATTGCGCTTCCTCTCCAAATAGTCATCCGGGACAACCGGAAAACGAAATTGACGCTCTCTTCTTTGACGCACATTGTCTTCTGTATCTCGATTGTCTACCCGCTCTTTTGGGTATATGTTTTTTGTTCTCGCCTGAGGCTGAGGCTGACGGGGAACGGGATTACCTGTTGGGTTACCGGTACCTGCTGGACGGCCTTCTTCCTCTATTTCTTCTTCTCTTTCTCCCTGAAAAAAGTTCATCAGCTTTTGAAGCCACGACCACATGTTGCAACGCCCTTTCTTCACTAACCATCTTCTCCCCTTCATTTTACCACGAAAATGAGGCAGAATTAGCCGGATTGTGATTTTTTTCCGTTTTTGCGAAACCTTTTCTCTATTTGTGCGTAGAACAAAGGGGGAATAAAAAATAATATACATAGGGGAGGAACACATCATGTGGAAAAAAGGTAGCGCCCTTCTGGTAGCAGGTACAGTACTGCTGACCGGTTGTGCAGGAGAGGCATCCCTGGTGCGTGATTCTATCGTAGCGACAATTGACAAGCCTAACTATGATTTTGAAGGCACTTTGAAGCTGACAGGCGACGTTGAGAAATTGCCTGAAGCATTCGGAGAACCGGTTGACAAAGAAGGGCAAGCATTGTTGTCCGCTTTGAAAGCAGGCGTAACAGTAAAAGGCTCCCAGCTGGATCTGGACACTGTGAAGTTTGAAGTGGAAGTAAAAGACGACAAGCTCCTGCGCGACAACAAGCTCTGGACAGGTGACAAAAAAGCATCCGTTGAAACCATCGTTGACGAGGATAAAGTCTACGTGAAGTCTCCACTGGACAGCAAGTACTTGGTAATCGATTCGAACTCTTCCAATCCTTTCATGGCTGAGCTTGGCGGCTCCGATGCTGCTAACGCTGCGAAGCTGAAAGAATACCAAGACAAAATGAACGACCTTACTTTCAACTTTGTGAAAAAGTATGTGAGTAAATATGGCTATACATTGGCTGACGCGAAAAACCATGGCAAACAATCCGTAACATTGCCGAACGGTGAAAAAGTAGAAGCAACTCATGTAACTGTAAAAATCGACGCAAAAGAATTGGTAAAAATGTTCTTCTTCACAGCTAACGATGCAGTAGCTAGCAAAGAAGTAAAAGATTTCGCGATCGATATGATGGTACTGACCACTTCCATGACAGAAGATCTGTATCCGGAACTGGGCAAGAAAACCACAGAAGCTGAGAAGCGCGCAAATGCGGAAGCGATGGTAAACGAAGGCATGGCTGAAGCGAAAAAATGGTTGGATGAAACAGGTAAAGCATACACACCTGAAAAAATCGTAGAAGAAATGAAAAAAGAAGGCTTCCACAAGCTCGCTTGGAACCTCGACTTCTACATCGACAGCAACAAAATGCCTGTGAAACAAACAAGCGATTTGAGCGTAACTTTCCAAGCTCCTGAAATGAAGCAAGCTGTAACAATCGGTCTGGCTGCTGATCAATATGCATACAACTTCGGAAAAGCAACCAAGTTCAGTGCGCCAGCAAAAGATGCTGGTCTGACTGTAGAACAGCTGGTGAAAGATGAAAAAGCAATCAACAGCTTTAGCGACAAAGGCTTTGTTCGTCCAATCGCTGAAAACATGGTTGATCAACAAAAATGGATGGAAGAATTGGCTGAGGATCTGGAAGTTGAAGAAGCAGCGACCACTACGAAGTAATATTTTTCCTCACGAAGAAAGCACGGCGCCTCTCGCGTCGTGCTTTTTTACCTATCCATAAAACTAGAGAATCTTGTGCTTTTCCAGGTATGTAAGGACAATCTGGACAGCTTCTTCAATGGTCTGCTTGTCGCTCTCAATGACCAACTCCGCTTGAACAGGCTCTTCATACGGTGCTGATATCCCCGTAAACTGACCAATCTCCCCGCTTCTCGCTTTTTGATACAGTCCCTTTACATCTCGGCGCTCACACTCATCCAATGAACATTTTACATATACCTCGATGAATTCCCCAGCTTCTACCAGATTACGCGCAAGCTCCCGGTCTTCCCGATAGGGAGAGATAAATGCCGTCAAGGTAATCACGCCTGCCTCTACGAACAGCTTCGCGACCTCGCCAATTCGGCGAATATTTTCCCGTCTATCCTCTGCCCCAAACCCCAATCCCCGGTTTAAGCCGTGACGTATATTGTCACCATCCAGCACGTAACTGGCTACCCCTCTTTGATGAAGCTCATGCTCGACTGCATTCGCCAACGTTGATTTGCCAGCACCAGACAGCCCCGTAAACCATAAGACACAGCTTTTGTGGCCCGCACGCTTCTGTCGGTCTTGTTTCGTTACCGTCGTCGGATGCCATACGATATTCGCGGTACCCTCTCTACTCATCGTCTCTCCCCTCTCGCACAACCGATTTTTTCAGCGGATTAGACGGACACCGGGCGCAGCCCTTCGATCAATACCCGTGCAACCTCAGGACGGCTAAATTCAGGTGGCGGAGCCTCACCACGCGACAGCATTTCCCTCACCTTGGTCCCAGACAGCGCGATATGATGCTCGCTATCATGCGGGCACGTTTTGGTAGATGCCATGTTTCCGCAGGTCTTGCAATAAAAGCTGTTCTCGAAAAATAATGGTGTAATTCCTAGCTCCTCTGGCTGGAACTGGCGGAAAATATGCTGGGCATCGTACGTCCCGTAATAGTTGCCAACGCCAGCGTGGTCCCGGCCTACAATAAAATGAGTGCAGCCATAATTCTTCCTCACCAATGCATGAAAAATCGCTTCACGCGGTCCTGCATAGCGCATGGCAGCCGGGAACACAGCCAACTCTACCCGTGTAGCCGGATAGTATTTTTCCAGCAATACCTGATAGCTGTTCATCCGCACATCAGCAGGAATGTCATCTGCCTTCGTTTCGCCCACAAGAGGATTTAAAAACAGACCGTCGACGATCTCGAGAGCTGACTTTTGGATGTATTCATGCGCGCGGTGGACTGGGTTGCGTGTCTGAAAGCCGACAATCGTTTTCCAGCCCTTCTCGGCAAATCTTTCTCTCGTTTGTGCCGGATCGAAGTGATAGCTGGCAAAACGCCCTTTTTCGGTGCGCTTTACCAACGTAATTGGGCCAGCCAAATAAACGGCGGGACGCTCCAGCAGCTTTTTCACCCCGGGATGATTCGTATCATCGGTGCCATAGACGAGACGAGCTTCTCGCTCCTTGTCAGGTGAATAAATATCGGTAATTGCAAGAATACCGTAGACCGACCCCTGATGACTCAAACGCACCTTGTCTCCGATCTGCAACGCTCCTGCGACAGTGGTCGAGACCGGAAGTGTAATTGGAATGCTCCAAACGGTACCATCTGCCAGCCGCATCTGCTCAACGACAGAAATATAATCCGCCCGATTCAAAAACCCTTCAAGCGGACTGTAGCCTCCAATCCCGATTAACTCCAGATCTGCGAGTGCAAATGCATCTATCTCCACCTCATGCGTAGTCACCGACAGGTCTGCCTGTGGATCAAAACGGTTTACCAACTCTCCCCCGTGAGGTTTCCCACTCATACAAAAGCCCCTCCTATCCTTGATTTGTTCTTCTCTTTCTCCTTACCTTGCGAGATGAAGACCACATTCCGTTTTCCCTGCTTGCGCCCAGCGCCCTGCTCTTGAATCCTCGCCCTCTTTTACAGGACGCGTACAAGGAGCACAGCCGATGCTCGGATAGCTCTGGTCGTGAAGGGGGTTGTACGGCAACTCAAATGCTCGGATGTACTGCCACACTTCTTCCGACTTCCAATGAATGAGCGGGCAAATTTTTAACGACTGGAATTTTTCATCGCGATTGATAAACGCGACATTCGCTCTCGTAGCAGATTGCTCTCTGCGCAGCCCTGACATCCATGCAACCGTTCCAGTCAGCACACTTTCCATTGGCAGTACCTTGCGGATATGGCAGCACATATCCGGCTGCCTGCTCCACAATTCTTCGCCATGGAGGTCTGCCTGCTGTGCCAGCGTGATGTCAGGCTGCTTGACTGTTATACGAAGCGCAGGATACCTCGCTCTCACCTGGTCAATCAAGCTGTATGTCTCGGAAAAGTGGAGATTGGTATCCAAAAAGGTGACCTTGGCATCCTTTTTCACATCGCTGATCATATCGAGCAGCACCATGGCCTCGGCTCCAAAGCTACACGAATAAATCAAATCATCCGAAAACGTGGTGTAGGCCCATTTGATTACTTCTATGGTGTCGCCCTTTTCGAGACGATTATTGATAGAAGCGAGTTGTTCCTCTGTCGCTGACGCATAATTTAGCTGGCTCATGTGCCCCCTCCTTGATCATTTAGCGTACGACTCTTTCAGCTCGTTTATATTGATCGCGTTATCTTCTTGGCTGCTCACGAATTGCCAGCCCATTTCTCTGGCTGCATCCGCTGTTTCCTTTCCGACACATACGATCGGTGTCTTTGACCAGGCATCGCCAGCGAATTGGGCCAGCGCTGACAGCGTATGGACATCATCCGTGGCTAGCCAGTCAAATGAGCATCCTGCCATCTTTTCATTGGGGTTCTTCCCATCCCATTCGAACGTGCCCGCTTGCATCACTTTAATCGCTTTGCCATCGTCCAACCTGATTTTTTGCGGCTTCCCTTCCCCTGCGTAAAGCACCTGCTCTTCTTTTTCCAAGGCGAGCAGGTCAGGGAATGCCAGCAGTGACGTGTTTTCATCGAACACCAAGTCCGGATATATCCCCTGTTTCTCGAAAGCCGCATATGCCCGTTGTCCACAAACAGCCAGCTTGCTCGTTAAGCGCCGTACATCGTAGCGCTGTTGTCGCAGGGCAGAAGTAAAAAAGGATACCTGCTGCGCATTCTGGAAGACGAGCCAACGATAAGTGGCAAGCTCTGTCAATGGGATGTCAAACGTGCAGCGTTCGATCAAAGAAATCGGCATGACTTCGGCTCCCAACTGTTCCAAGGCAATCAAGAGCTCGCTATTTCCTTCATCGCTTGCTCTTCTTGCAACAGCTACTCGTTTACCGAACAAGGGGCGGGATTCGTACCAGTTCAGCGATTCCCGCAGACGGACGACCTCCCCTACGATAATGATAGCGGGTGCGGCAAAACGTGCCTGCTCTACTTCCTTATCTATCGTCCCAAGCTTGCCGATCAGCGTCTCCTGCTCACGCACCGTCCCCCAGCGCACGAGAGCAACGGGTGTATCGGCGTCTTTTCCATGCGCAAGAAGGCGCTCCCTGATCCGAGGCAGATTTTTCACACCCATGTAGATAACCAACGTTTCCATCGAGGCGAGGGCTGCCCAGTCCGGCTCCTTTCCCGCATTTTTTTCACACAAGTGACCAGTGACAAAAGCGACGGAAGAGTTGTAGTCACGATGCGTCAGCGGAATACCCGCATAGAGCGGAGCCGCCATCCCAGAAGTAATCCCTGGGACGATCTCAAACGGAATAGAATGGTCACGGCACATCTGCGCTTCTTCTCCTACCCGCCCGAACATGCTCGGGTCCCCGCCTTTCAGTCGAACGACATACTTCCCTTTTTGGGCTTCCCGGATGAGCAGGAGGTTGATCTCTTCCTGCGGCAATGTATGATGATCGGCCTCTTTCCCGCAATAGATGAGGCTGGCGCCCTTTTTTGCGTACGAGAGAAGCTGCGGGCTTGCCAGGCGATCGTACACAATCACATCCGCAAGACGAAGCGACTCCATGCCGCGAATTGTCAGCAGCTTGGGGTCACCCGGCCCTGCTCCGACAAAAACGACTCTACCTGTGTTCATTGCGAATCCGTCCTCCTTGCTGCTTTGTTCCTTCACAGGAAGAGCCTTGGCTGTATCAGGCAAACGTAGAGGTTTCCACTACGTACCCGACTCCTTGGCGTCCGAGCGGCTTCTTTTCTACCAAGCTCAGCTCTTTGATGCGAGGTGGCGCTATGGTATGTCGCAAGAGATTGTTCTCGGCTGAAGTGAAAGCTCGCTCATCCGTTTGGGCGATCACAACAATCGTCAGTAACCGCCCTTCCTCTAGCACGGCTTCCAGCTTGTAAAGGTAGCTCTCTGCTTGTTCCTCTCCCATGACATTCCCCCCCTAATCTAACGCTACCCGCCCAAGCATTACGCTGGTTGCAGAATGGAGTCAACCTGTGCTTGAATATGGGAAAGTCCTACCCGCTCCACGTAGCGCCAGTACGGTTCGTCTTCCTGACGATCCACCTTGTACAGCGTGATCAATTGGGCAAGGAACGGCCCGAGTCTGTCCACAGTAATCCGTGCGTTGAGCTTGCGGTTGAATTGCGGCTCCTCCAATGTCCCGCCTACGAAGATGTCAAACGCCTCTACCATTCCGTCCGCTGTCTTGACCAATGCACCTTGCAGGCCGATATCCGCAATTTGGCGCTGTCCGCAAGAATTCGGGCAACCGATCATGTGAATGCGCAGCGGCGTTTCGAGAACGACCGTATCATCCAAATATTGAGCCAGCGAACGCATCCGCTCCTTGGTCTCCACGATAGCCAGATTGCAATATTCCGTACCTGTACACGATACGGCATACCCGACAAACGTATTTGGCTGCAATTTGAAACGATTCACAATCATCGGCTCATTGCGGAAAGCTGCTACTTTTGCTTCAGGAATGTTGCGAATCAGGACATTTTGCGTGTTACAGGTGCCAATCGTCCCATCGCCATATTCGTCCGCCAAACGGGCAAGTTCATTTAGTTCCCTTGCATTCATCCGCCCAACGGGAACAGACAAGCCTGCGTAGTTCAGTCCTGCTTGACGCTGCTCGTGAATGCCATAAAAATATCCACCATTCCACCCCGCGGTTAAATCGATACCACCTGGCTCTAACTCGCCAACCAGCTCCAGTAATTGCTCCTTGAACTTTTCCGGTCCCCAGTCAGCGACCAAGAACTTTAGACGTGCATGCGTACGTTTTTGACGGTAACCGAAATCACGGTATAAAGTCGTAACTCCTGCCGCTACTTTGACGACATCCTCTGGTCGCACGAAAACATCCAGTTGCTTCGCCAAGAATGGCTTCGCTGACAAGCCGCCACCCACCCATACATGAAAACCGATCACTTCCTCGCCAGCTATGACTTTTTTGGCCGGAGTGAAAGCCAGGTCGTTGATTTGCGCATGCGCGGCGTTATGGATGTTGGCAGAAACCGATATTTTGTACTTGCGTGGCAGATTGGAAAAGTCCCGATTGAGCAAGAAAAATTTTTCTAACTCCGCTACGATGGGGCGCGTATCCAGCACTTCATGCGGATCAATTCCTGCCAGTGGGTTCCCCATGATTTGCCGCGGGCAGTCTCCACATGACTCAAAAGAGGAAAGTCCGGCTGATGCGAGCCGCTCAAAAATGTCAGCGAGCGATTCTACCGTGAGCCAGTGAAATTGCACAGCCTGACGCGTGGTCACATCCACCAGATCACGGCCATAATCTGCTGCGATATTGGCGAGCACCCGAGCTTGTTCACTGCTCAAAATGCCTCCAGGTATGCGTACGCGCATCATGAAGTGTCCGTCCTTTGGCCGCTGCTGATAGACGCCTGCCCATTTAAATCGATCCATGTCAGAAGATTCAATCGATGCAAATCCTTCTTTGGAATAGGTGTTTACGATCGTCTCGATAACATCCAGTCCGTCTTTTTCCAGCTTCGTAAACTCCATTTTGTTGAGGGATGGATCAGCAGCCCATTTCCACTGCTTTCTCTCGGCCATGCTCGTACATGCTCCTTTGTGTGAAGATGTCAGTTACCAATGCCATTCGAATTGATTGGCTCATCCAGTCCGCAATCAGTGGATGGGGCAAGTACGCACTGCCCTCATAACGATAAGCCAAGCCCACAAGCCTTTTCGGGATTGCTTGTCGCGTGAAGTAACCTTGGCTGACAAACAGAGGAAGCACGAGAACCTCCCCTTTTTCTGCAAGTAAACAGGCTTGATCGTACAGTGTATCAGGCCTCAGTGTAGCATATCCGGCAGCGGCAAATGCATAGCGGTTTTGCAAGCGGAATGTCAGACGCAAGAGCAGCTTTTCCCAGCGCTCATGACATCCCGGCAAGTCACTGCCGTGCCCGACGAGCAACAAAGCCTCCTGATTAGGCAAGCGTGATAGACTTGCGATTCGCTCTGCCACAATCTGCTCGACGTTTCCGTGATCCTCCAATGGTGGACACCAAAGAATTCTTGCCTGAACGGGAACGCGAATCAGGTCTGTCTCTCCTGTCGGCCATGGGTCTAGTCCAAGCATCGCACGGATTTCCCCTACGTGATTGCTTCCAGCCGTAGCGAATAGCGGAACGACGACAATCGTTGTCGCTCCTGATGCTTCCAGACGATTCACTTCCTCGCTGATGCTTCGTCCTTCCACTCCTCCCAAGTAAGCTACCCGAATTGGCAAATCAGTGCGGCACTGCCAAACGGCTGATTCCACCAACGCCAACCAGTCAGGATCCGGTGAACCGTGAGCAATTACCAAAACCGCTGTTTTCGCCATCGGATAATCCCCTTATCCAAACTTATTTTGTAATTCATATATGTTTACTCGGAATTATAATTGGGTTGGATTGCCTCGTCAATAACAAAATGATATTTCGCTTGAACATAGTAGAAGCCGCCCTAACCCTGGCGGCTTCTTGCAAAGTGGAGTTTTCTATTTTTTTGCAAATACATCCTTTAAATAATTCGAAACTTGATTACGTGCTTGAAGCCCTTTATCCAAAATCCCTGCCATCCAGAAGAAGCCATGGACCATTCCTTCATAACACTTGTATTCTACGGGAACCCCTGCTTCCTTTAGACGCTCAGCATATGCCGCACCATCGTCTCGTAAAGGATCGTATTCTGCTGTAATCATAAGCGTCGGTGGTAAATCCTTTACGTCATCGTTCAATGAAGGTGAAGCAATTACATTGTATCTGTCGATTTCGTCACGTAAATAGGTTGAAGCTGCCCAGAAAACGCCCTCAGTCGTAAGCAAATAACCTTCGGCATTGTCGCGGTATGATTGTGCGTTGAAGGTCAAAGTAAGATCGACCACCGGATAGATTAATACTTGAGCCGCTAACGAGAGATTGTTGAACTTTTGTGCCATGACGGCAACTGAAGCAGCAATATTTCCACCAGCACTGTCCCCACCAATTGCAATTCTTGTTTTATCTGCGCGCAGCATGGAACTATTTTCAGCTACCCATTTGGTGGCTGCATAGCAATCCTCTAGTGGAATCGGGAATCTATATGCAGGAGCTAGGCGATACTCTACCGAAACAACGATACACTCAGCATCATGTGCGATGTTTTGACACAAGATATCCACAGATTGAATATCTCCTGCCACCCATCCACCACCATGCAAATAAACAAAAACAGGTAATGAATCCTTTTCATTTGGAGTATACATGCGAACTTTAATTTCACCGTTCTTTACAGGGACTAGAAAATCCTCTACTTTCGATACAGCTTTGGCTTCCCCGTGCTCCTTCCCTGTGAGGGAATTAAGATCCCCCCCTTGTGCCATAAATGATTGTACTTGTGGATCTAAGGCCATAAAATAGTCCTCCTTAAAGTTTTTATCAAATATTGATCTGGAAATAGCGACGAGCCGCTTCCTCAATCTCGTGTCCTTCCAGTTTTTCTTTTGTTTTTTCTTTGCCATCGACGATAATCAACGTATTTCCCAACAAGGTGATACGCCCATTTTCCGTCACTCTTGAAAGGAAATACATCTTGTTGAACATCGATTCAGGAGATGTTTCCGTTAGCACACAGATTGGATGGATGTTTTCTAAATTCCATTGATGGGAAGGTGTCTCAAATCGATATTGATTTTCCCACTCCTCGTCCGTCTTCTTTTGCAAATAGTAGAGCGAATTGGTCTCATCCTGGTATACGCGGTAAATTCCATCACTATCAACAACTTCACCGCCACTCATTGGAACAGGAAGCCGTGGCGAATTACCGCCCATGCCTACATCCACCAAGTATTCCTCGTTATCTAGCGGTACGATGTTGAATAAATGAGCGTTCTCAAGAGCCCAGACTCCATTTCCTACATAGACAGTCCCTGCCATCAGATAAGGCGCAAATCCCAGTTCTTTTAGCAGAAAGTAAAATATTCCGTTTAACTCGTAGCACACGCCACCCTTTTTAGCATGGACAATTTTTTGATATAGGTCTTCTTCACGCAAAGACAGAGGTTTTTTTGCGAGAATATCAAGATTCTCAAAGTGAACTTGGAGGACATGCTGTTTTTGGAGATGGGACAAATAACCGAGACTTAGCTCACTTCTTCTTTCAGCCTTTATATATTCTAAATATTTTTGTGTATCCATGATATGATTCACCTCTTTTTATACTTAATCATTTACAATGTTTCTGTTTACGTTTTTATTATAAAGTTGATCATCCATAAATAAAAATATATAATTCATTATCACATTAATAACACTGAATATATCAATATAAGGTGGAAATGTACTATGGAATTACTTCAACTCAAGTATTTTCAGACAGTCGCCCGTACGGAACATATGACAAAAGCGGCACAGGAACTCCGTATAGCCCAACCAGCTTTAAGTGTTACCATAGCTCGCTTGGAGGAAGAATTAGGAGTCCCCTTATTTGATCGGATTGGGCGACAAATCCGCCTGAATGTTTTTGGACAAGCTTTTCTCAAAAAGGTGGATATCGCTCTTGGAGCATTAGAAGATGGGAAACGCGAAATTTCAGACCTGGCTGGATTGGAACGCGGAAGTGTTTTGTTAGCCACGACAACCTTGAATCGGGTATCTGAATTGCTAGCACCTTTTCTATCCTTATATCCTCGCATTAGCTTTCGCATCACCCAAGCGACGACAGAAGAATTGAAGGTCCAATTGCTCGAAAAGGGGGAAATCGACTTTTGCCTCACTTCTTCCTCGATTGATCGACCAGGAATCTGTAATCTACCCTTATTGACGGAAGAGATCGTACTGGCTGTGCCAAGTACACATCGTCTAGCGGGCCGCCAGCGTATCCATCTCAGTGAAGTAGCAAATGATCCGTTCATCAGTTTAAAACCGGGATACAGCTTCCGTGAAATCACCGATGCTTTCTGTCGGGAGGCTGGTTTTATCCCCAATATTGTATGTGAAGGGGACGAGCCTGCCGCCATCAGCGGCTTGGTACGAGCTGGTCTTGGCGTTGCTTTTATCCCCATCGATGCCAAAAGGGAATTGCCACCGCTTACGCTCCTTCATATAGAGGAGCCTGTTTGCCAATGGACTCCTCATTTGGTGTGGCATGAAAAACACTACTTGTCACTTGCTGCACAGGCTTTTCGCGAATTCGTTATCCAGCATTACGCTCAAGCAAAACAGTAAGTGTACATCCTGCGTTCGAGGCACTTGCACGAAAAAAGCTGCCAGGCCTAATGCCTGACAGCTCTCCCCTTATTCCTCACTCTTTTTCCTCGTTCGGCGATACAGCAAATCCATGCTTTCTTTGAGCGTTTCATACTCGTGCTCGGTCAAGTTTTCGATCTGTTGAATATTTGTGATCGCCTGCTTTTTGATCTCTTCCGTCAAGCGATCTTTCTCATCCAGACTTTTGCTTTCATGTGTCTCTGTCCAATGCGTAGCAAAATTTGCCGTCAATGCTCCCAGCATTCCGATCCCCGTTATCATCAAAATCGTCGCCATGATCCTTCCACCTGCCGTCACAGGCGAAATATCACCGTAGCCGACTGTCGTAGTTGTCACAATCGACCACCACAACGCATCCGGGAAGCTTTTGATATTCTCGTTTACACCGTATTCGAGCAAATAAATCGCAGTCGAGCTCCACAGCATGATGATCGTGACGACACCAAATACTTGACGCATCGGGCCAGATCGAATGATTCCCAGCAAAAACGGCGAAGCACGCACGATGCGCACCAGACGAAGCACGCGCATGATTCTGGCTAAATACAAATAAGAGTCCAATGGAATCATTGCGATCAGATCGAACCAGTTGGCATAAACGAATTTTCGTTTGTCCTTCGCCCTCCACAGCCGGACCAAATACTCGACAATCAGCAAAATGATCAGCCCATTGTCTACCTTGTCCATCAGTTCATCCGTCAACAGCGGATGATTGGAGAAGTCTGCGAACAACAGAATCGCATACGTAATCACAAGCATAATGATAAAAATCTCATACATGACGCGCCAGAACAAAAAGACTCCTCCCTGTGCCCGTAAGTACCTGTTCAAAATATGAGCGGTTCCGCATCGAAAAAGAGGCGAGAACCTGAAGCGGGAGGAGCCAAATGCAGAGAACCTACATGAGCACCAGACTTCGAAGGTGAACGCCTCTTTCCATGCTTAGTAGCTGATCAGCGCAGCCATCAACAAGCCCGCTGCAATACTCAACCGCGATGCGAAAATACCGACGGATACGTTCCCGTTCGGAATTTCAGACACGACTTTAAATGGTGTGATCCATTCGAACAAATAAAAAATGATGACTTGAAATACCATTCCTACAATACCCCAGATGACCAAATCCCACAAGTTAACGGAGTGGTAAACAGCCGAAGCGAGGACGATTGCCAAACCGATGATTTTTCCTCCCAAATCGTGCGAGGCTGCTTTTGCCGCTGCCATTTTCTTCGGATCGTCAGTCTGTGCTCCCTGCTTGATCAGATCAAACTCCTTGTAAGGAGTCGTAATTGTAAACACAAAAATCCCTACAGCCAATATCGGAATGGTCACTGCCAAATATGCCAAAAAGTTTACTACGTAATCCAATTGTCCCAACATGTAAGTTGTCCTCTCCTTTCGCTACTTGTCTATGCCGACCGGCAAATAATATGATAGGTTGTTTGTAATCGGTCCACCGACACGAGCTACAATTGCCGATGCCTCTGTGCCGATCCAAAAGGACCCCCAGAGCAGTCGTCCAGCATAAGCCCCCTTCATCGTCTGAACCGTAATCTCCGGAAGCTCCACCCGTTTCTGATAAATCATCGGCTGCTCCCAGTAAAACTCTTCCTGATCTTTCTCTTGCAGCGTACCATCTGATGCAAACAGCATGACACCGCCACCTTCTCGCCCAAAAATCGGCTTCGTGACGTAGTCCTCTTTGCCTGCAAACCGATTTTCAAAATAAGTAGGCAGCATGTAAGCTTCGATGATCGCGTGCTCCTCTTCGGTGAAAAACTCATTCGCCTCATGCAAGTTCCAGATGAGCGCCTGCAAAGCCTTCGTCTGAATGAGAAACGCAGAAGGAGGATTAATAATGGCGAGCTTTTTGCGGGCAATCAGCGAAAGCACATGCTCACCAGTCGGGTAGCCGTCTTCATCTTGTTCTACCGCCAGCTTTTCCAAAGCATGCAGACGGTACAGCACATCGACTGGCAGTAGCTCCTCATTCTCCTTTACATAGAGCCGATCTTGCCAAACACGCAAATGTTCCAATGCGGCAAACCGGGCAGAAAGACCCGATTGGTTCAGTAAGTACAATGTCGTTCCCTTGTCTTCCTCATGCCAGTCGAGCGAGCTAAACCAGATAGAATCCGTATCATAGCCTTTCGCCCGATACGCGTCGACCACCTTGCTGAAAGCCGAACGCAACTGCCGCTCCATCCCTTCATTCGGGTCCTCACGCAGGAAATGGCGACAGGCACGACCGTTCACATAAAAAGCCTCGACGATTCCTGTAGGGGTGTCGCTGTTGCACTCAAGCATCTTCAAACCTTCTGTCGTCTGGGCAAAATCAAAGCGTCCAATCACAGTCGGCACCGTTTGGGAAACGACGATCCTGACTGCCTGCAATGCCTGCTTTGGCACTCCTAGTTCCAACAACAGGGAGTCCTCTGCACGCTGCAATACCGGAACGACCTTGGTAAAGATTTGCCCCAGTCGCTCGGTTGCCATCGCGATTTCCTCTCGAAAGGTGGGGGAGATCAGGTGAATATCATGGAGCGCATATTCCTCGCCATACATCCAATCCCAGGTAAATACGCCCTCTTCCCGCATCGGGCCGTACAGCGCCTCTCGTTCTCGTCGGTTATGGTCCGCCACTTTCCTCACCTCACCCGGAGCTGGAATAGCCCGAGCTGCCGATACCGCCCTTGGAGCTGCTCGTGCTTATCCCACTCGATACTCCGGATTTGCTCTTGTAAGACCTGTAGGTAGAGCTCGAACCCCCACTGCTGCTGCTATCGTCACAATAGCCGTCATTGTCATTATCGTAGCAATCATCATAGTCGTCCCCGGAAGAACAACCGCTGATCGCAAGTGCAGCTACGACGAACAGACCGACTACTTTCTTTGATTTCGTTTGTGCCATTTTTCTTCCTCCTACACTGGCTTCGCGTAGTAAACATAAACCTGCCGATCTTCATCCACCTCGGCCGATGTCTTCTCCCATTCGCGTCCATTCACGTACAAGTAGTCGCTTTGCAAATGCAAGAGAGCATCGTCATCGTCCTTGAAATAAAACGTGTGGACGAGCGGATAAACGCTTGCATTTTCTTGAAATTCACGCATTTCGATCTGGATGCTGCCCCAGCGTGCAGACACAGCCTCCGCGTAATCGACAGCTTGTTCTTCTGTTGAGCGCTTGACGTAAATGACATACGTACCGTTTTCGATTGCACAGGACGTTTTTTCATAAACGACATGCCCCTTCACCAAATAATCGCAAGCAAAACGCAAGGAGACCTCATCTTTGTTCACGTGGTCGTAGTAAAACTGAACTGGGTATCCCCTCGCCTCATCCAGCAGCCGATATTCCATTCGTGCCATTTTTCTCACCTCTTTACCTATCACAGAATAGCAAATCTTTCGCACAATTTTATACGTGCGCCGAAACATTTGGTTGCCAATAAATGAAAAGAAATCCAGCAGAGCCATAAACCGCTACATAAGTCCTGCTTCTTTTGTACCCGTTACTGTCGAATCATACCGCGAATGGTTTCATGCAAATGTCCGTTGCTCGCCATTAAGGAAGGGGTGTGATCTTGTTGGAACGGCTCATGCTGATACGGTTTTCCAGACCAGTCCGTAATCGTTGCACCCGCCTCCTGGGCGATCACAATTCCGGCGGCTACATCCATAATATTGGAGCGTTGCATCACGATATAATCGAGCCATCCGTTTGCCAGCAGGCACCAGTCCAGTGCAGGCGCAATATTTCGCATGAGACGCTTTGTCTGGAATACAAACGGTTCCGTAAAAGCCATCTCTTCCTCCTTCGTTACTGTGTTGCGTCCACGGATGTACGTTCCGACTGCACGTGTGAGGTCTTGTCGGTTATTGACGTTCAATCGTTTTCCGTTCAAATAGGCTCCTTTTCCTTTTTCCGCCCAAAACATTTGACCTGCTACCGGATTGTAGACGACGCCCAGCACCAGCTCGCCCTTGTGCTGCAACGCAATCGAGATTGAGAAATACGGATAGCCTATAAAGTAGTTATTCGTTCCATCTAACGGATCGATAATCCACAGATACTCTTCCTCGCGGGAAACCATTCCGACCTCTTCCGAAAAAATGGTATGTGTCGGGAAGTGGCGATGCAGGACCTCAATGATGCGCTGTTCACTGCCTTTATCCTCTGGCAGCTTCACGTCGTTATGCAATTCCTCATCGGGCACGAGCTGTTCAAGAAAACGTTCCTTCAAAAAGGCACCCGCGACACTTGCTGCTTCTTTTGCAATTTCGATCATGATATTTCGCTCCTTTATTACGTTTGGAACACTTTTTTGAACAACCTTCCACTTGCACTTGCATAGGAAAGATTACTATCATAGAGAGATACCCGAAGGAGGGGGATAAATATGAACACCGACTTCATTCGGCTGAAAAATATGGAAGGTGAACTCAAATTCACCCAAATGAACAATAGCTACGGCTTCTCCGTCACCACAAAGGAGCTCGTTTTTTTCAAGCCACATATGACCTACCATTTGTTTTTACAGGATATCATCAGTATGATCCCGATGAAGCTGGACACAAGCCCTGTCACATTTCGGCATCAGAGTCAGACGGTACACGCCTCGTTTGGTTCCGATTACTACAAGCTGACCGCCAAGTGGGCGCGGATTGTTTCACGTTCTGGTATCGTCGAAAAAGAAAACATGGAGTTTATCGTGCCGCTTTCCACCAAAATGCTCACCTATATCTCGGAATACAGCGGTCTCGTTGTCATCAAATAACACCGTCACCCCTCGTTCTCACCTTTTTGATGTGGAGCGAGGCTTTTTTATTTCCGACCATTTCTGGAGAGCACAATGAACGTTCCTGTACCGTGGGCGATCCGCCTATCCCGATCATCGTAAACACTGCCCTCCATGACGACCAGCGTGTGTCCGCGATGCAAAAAGCTCGCTTCAGCGCGCAGCCGCTCTCCTGTTCCCGGAAGCAAATAATTGAGCTTGAGCTCTGTCGTCACTGCATACTGATTCGGTGGCAAGGATCGATTGATCAAGGAGCCCATCGCTGAATCGATCAAGGTCGCAAGAATTCCTCCATGAACAACTCCCCCTGAATTGTGCATAAAAGGGGTCAGAGGCAATTCGAAGCGATATGACTGTCTTTCTACGTCTATGAACTCCCCCTTTAATCCAAGAAACCCGGAGATAAACGCACTATTCCGTTCCCGCTTTTGATGAATGGCAGCAACAGCCAGCTCGAGAATGCGGCGCTCCTCTTCACTCCCGTCCGACCAGATGTTTTTTAGCTCATCTAACATTTCGTTCACTCCAACCGAAATAGAATCGATTCTTCTATTTTATCCCAAACAAGCTGATTTCGCTATGATTCCTAAACTTATGTCATTCGAGACTGAGCAAATGTTCAGACTTTTACGGTTGTTTCTGTAATTAAAAATTGATAAGATAGTTCAAAACATAAGACAGGCATGATCCGTATTGGAAGGGAGTTTTTCAAATTGGCCAGACAACGAAGTGATATGATCAAAAAAGGATTCGACCGCGCACCACACCGCAGCTTGCTTCGTGCAGCAGGTGTAAAGGATGAGGATTTCGATAAACCGTTTATCGCCATTTGCAACTCGTACATCGACATTATTCCGGGTCACGTGCACTTGCAGGAGTTTGGAAAACTGGTCAAGGAAGCCGTTCGTGCTGCTGGCATGGTACCATTTGAATTCAATACGATTGGTGTTGACGACGGAATCGCTATGGGACATATCGGGATGCGCTATTCCCTCCCTAGCCGTGAGATTATTGCAGACAGCTTGGAAACCGTTGTCGCTGCTCACTGGTTTGATGGCATGATCTGTATTCCAAATTGTGACAAGATCACTCCTGGGATGATCATGGGTGCGCTTCGTGTCAACATTCCAACCGTCTTTGTAACCGGTGGTCCTATGAAAGCCGGAAAAACGAGTGATGGCCGCTCCATCTCGCTTTCCTCCGTATTCGAGGGTGTCGGAGCTCACCAAGCAGGCTTGATCAACGACCAGCAACTCGAAGAACTGGAGCAATATGGATGCCCGACTTGCGGTTCCTGTTCCGGTATGTTTACAGCAAACTCGATGAACTGTTTGCTCGAAGCCATTGGTTTGGCTCTCCCTGGCAACGGTACCGTACTCGCTGTCTCGCCTGAACGTCGCGAGCTGGTACAAGCATCTGCTGAAAAACTGAAAAATCTGATTGAACGCGACATTAAGCCACGCGACATCGTGACACTTGAGGCAATCGACGATGCATTCGCACTCGACATGGCGATGGGTGGTTCAACCAATACGGTTCTCCATACTCTGGCTATCGCACAAGAAGCAGGCATCGAATACCCAATCGAGCGCATCAACGAAGTAGCGAAGCGCATTCCACATATTTGCAAGCTGGCTCCTTCCTCCGACTATCATATCGAGGATTGCCACGAGGCAGGCGGCGTATCAGCGGTTCTGAAAGAAATCGCGAAAAAAGCAGGCGCGATCCATCCAGACCGTATCACCGTCACGGGCAAAACCCTTGGCGAAAACATCGCTGACGCCGAAATCAAAAACGATCAAGTCATTCGTCGCCTAGACAATCCGTACAGCGCTTCCGGCGGTCTCGCTGTTCTGTTCGGCAACCTGGCAGAGCAAGGCTCGATCATCAAAACAGGTGGTGTCGATCCTTCTATTAAAAAGCACGAAGGTCCAGCTATCTGCTTTGACTCCCAAGAGGAGGCTCTGGCAGGAATCGCTGCTGGCAAAATCAAATCCGGTCATGTTGTCGTCATCCGCTATGAAGGTCCTAAGGGCGGCCCAGGTATGCCGGAAATGCTGGCTCCTACCTCGCAAATCGTGGGTATGGGTCTCGGTAAAGAAGTCGCGCTCGTTACAGACGGACGCTTCTCCGGAGCTTCTCGCGGGATCAGTATTGGTCACGTGTCTCCTGAAGCCGCAGAAGGCGGTCCAATTGCCTTCGTACAGGACGGAGATATCATCTCGATTGACCTCGAGGAGCGCACGATGCAACTGCTCGTGGATGAAGCCGAGCTGGCTCGCCGCAAAGAAGGCTGGAAAGAATTCGAGCCGAAGGTAAAAACAGGCTATTTGGCTCGTTACTCCAAGCTGGTAACGAATGCGAGCATGGGTGGTATTTTGAAAATCTAGCACACTGCTAGCATACAGACCAAAGCCCTTGTCTTTGTGGGAGACTCCACAAGACAAGGGCTTTTTTTACAAGATTTGCATTCCTCGATTCTCGCAACAAATTGCGCTGCCAGACGTATTAGTTAGTAGAGAGCCAGACGAGTAGATTACAAGACTCGCCGTGCCGAAACAAAGCGCTTCTCCCAGGACGTGCCCTTAAAGGTCGAATACGTCACTCCTGGTTTTCCATATGTATGAAGGAGTTTGTTGTTACCTGCATAGATCGCCACGTGTGTGATCCGTTTGGACGTCGTCGTTTTACTCGCCTTGAAGAACACCAGGTCTCCTTTTTTCAGATTCGACTTGGACACACTTGTTCCTACCTTGGCTTGATCGCGAGAAGTGCGTGGCAAGCTCTTGCCGACTGCGACTTTAAATACGCGCTTTGTAAAGGAAGAGCAATCAAAAACGGCTGTGGTATTGCTGCTCGCACCGAATTTATAAGGAGTACCCATATACTTTCTTCCCGTGGCAATGACCTTGTCCGCCTTGGATTGCGTCCACGCTGCCTCGGCTACATTTTGCTTGCCTGGCAGTGGAGCGACAATCGATGTGATTCCCAATGCTGCTCCCATTACGATTCCTATGAGGGTTTTATGTAATTTCATGCTGTTCATCCTCCCTTTTCTTTTGAAAAAGATCCCTGCTCAACTAGGGACCATTTTATGCAAAGTTTGGCTGACCTCTCACTTGTTCTCTACTTTACCAAAGCTCACACTCTATGAGATTACCAAAAACTTACCAAAAACTATTTTTCCAACTGGATACGATTACCGCTTGACGCCTTCGCGCTTGATTTGACGGGCATTCCTCAAATTTTCAGTCTATTTTCCTGCCATAATGTCCCTCACAAATTGGCAAATTTTATCCAGCTGCCATTTGTCCAAATCCACACTCCATGCGACTTTCGTCCTAGTTCCATTTACAAAAAACCCCTTTTCCCTCCTTTTTCACGTAATCTGCCTCTGGAATCTCGCTTCCCTTTCTTCTCTCTCTACTTGCAACTAGCAGGGAGTCATCGTAAAGTAGATAGGAGTTCGTTTTGAAGGAGGCACATATGCGACTGCGTAACATTCCAGGTGCCGAAGCGGCCCTGAGAGAATATCCGACGTTCGTAGACAATCCCCTTTCCTATAAAGGAAACTGGAAGGAACGCTTCGGGAATAACAATCCGATTCATGTGGAGATCGGCTGTGGAAAAGGACGTTTCATTAATACATTGGCCGAGCGTCACCCTGACATCAATTTCATTGCGGTTGAACTGAAAGCGGAGGTCGTTCTGCGCGCTGTTCAGCGTACAGAGTACAAAGCTGTTCCGAATCTGGCCTTTGTCCAATACGACGCTTCCAAGTTGACCGACTTGTTTGCCGATCACGAAATTTCTCGCATCTATTTGAACTTTAGTGATCCGTGGCCAAAAACTCGTCATGCGAAACGCCGTCTTACTTACAAAAGCTTCTTGAACACCTATCGTCAGGTGCTTGTGGCAGACGGTGAGATTCATATGAAGACAGACAACGAGAACCTTTTTGAGTTTTCACTCAACCAATTCGCTGGGGAACGCTTCCAGATGCGCAATATCACTTTTGACCTTCACCAGTCCAAGCTGGCGGCGGATAATGTGATGACGGAGTACGAGGAGCGCTTTTCTTCTCGTGGGCAGCGCATTTATCGAGTGGAAGCGAGCTGTGTGATTAAGTAGGCTCTGGTTTGAGTCAACATAGGGGAGGAGAAGAAAAAGCACAGCTCTCTTCGACTCTGACACACCAGCAGGGGGGATTCACTGGACGTCTCCACTTCCAAAAGGGGACCGTCGAGCCAAAGCCACCCTACGGGCGGAAGTTTCTCAAGGAAGAAGTGTTCGACAAGCGTGGTCCCCTTTTGGAAGTTCCGACTGGGTGGGCGTTGTCAAGGTCTGCGAGCCCTGCGCTTTTTCTTCTCACCAGCTTTCGTTGGTTCATCGGAACCTTCTAAATGCTTATTAGAAATCATAAGTACCAAAAAACCCTCCACGCTCTCTAGTAGGCTTGTACCTTACTTGCGAACGTGAAGGGTTTTTTTATTCTTTTTGCCGTCCGACGCTTTTGTACACGCGTTCAGGACGTCCGACGACTCCGTACGAAAGGTCTGCGATGGCGTCTCCTTTGGCTACCAGATATTCGAGGTATCGCCTTGCTGTTGAACGGCTAATGCCTGTTTCTTTACTGACCAAATCTGTCGTGGCCTCCTGGGTCTGCATGAGAAAGCCTGAAATTTTGTCCAGCGTGATTTGATCAATTCCTTTGACTGCCCTTGTCTCGGTTGTCTTCTTTTGCCCAGTCCGGGAAATAAGCTCATCGATTTGGGCTTGGCTGATTTGATCGGTGTCTTTTTTCCAATCACTCACCTTTTGCCTGAACTCCTGATAATTCCGCAACGTCTGTTGCAAGCGTGCAAAGATAAGTGGCTTGGTAATAAAATCGAATACGCCATAGCGGATCGCCTCTACAACCGCATCTACTTCTTTGGCGGCTGTCAGCATGATGACATCCGTTGTAGGGAACTGCTCCTTTATGATCGACAAAAAATCGAGGCCGTCCATATCCGGAAAATAAATGTCGAGTAAAACGAGGTCGGGATGTAAAATTTCCATTTGGTCCTTGGCCTCTTGCCCATTCGTGGCAATGCCAATCACCTCGTACCCCTCTACTTTTTCCACGAAGCGTCGGTTTACCTCTGCGATTCTCAGGTCGTCTTCAATGATGAGTACCCGTATCATCTAGTACGGCCTCCTTCCGTTCTGCCGTGCGTGCATCCTTTGGTATCGTCACAGTAAAAATCGTTCCGCCTACCGGATTACCCGTATGCGTAATATTGCCGTGTACATGTAAAACAGCTTGTTTGACCAAGTGCAGACCGTAGCCATGATTCGGATGTTGTTTGGTAGAGAAGCCCAGCTCAAAGATTCGTTCGGCATTTTCTTCGGAGATGCCTGGCCCCCGGTCCTCTACCTCTATGAGCAAGACCTCTTCCATATTAAGCAAAAAGATCGTGATTTCTGGAGCAAATGCACCTGGAGCTTTTACAGCGTCCATCGCATTATCTATCAAATTGCCGAGAATGACAATCAGCTGTGAGCGATCAATCGAGGCAGGAATGTCACGGAAGTTGCTTTCTGGATCTATTTTCAATTCCACTTTGCGTTCGTTGGCTTGATTCAGCTTCCCAAGCAACAAGCCACCTATCAGCGGGTCGGGAACTTCTTGCATAATAAACTTCGTATTGTGGACATGCACATTCAACTCGGAAGAGATCGTTTCAATGGCTTCCTGATACGATTCAAGCTGGATGAGTCCTGATATGAGATGCAGTTTGTTGGAATACTCGTGCGTCTGGGAACGAAGGACTTCCGCATACTCCTTCACTCGTGACAGCTCCTGTGTGACCTCGAACAGCTCGGACCGATTGCGAAAACTCGCTACAGCACCCATTACATGGCGCTCCTTATCCATAATCGGGACCCGGTTCACGACTAATACATGCTCGTCCACATTCGTTTCGCGGTCAAATTCGGCTTTCCCTGTCTCAATCACCTCATGAAGACCAAGCGAACGAACCAGCTCGTCCTGTTTGTCCATGATCCTGTCTTTATCCTTCGCTTGCCCGAGCATGTGGAGAGCGGTCTGATTCGCCAGCGTGATCGCCCCATCCTTATTGACTGCCACAATACCTTCGCGAATCGATTCCAGCACCGCTTGATTTTCCTGATACAATCGCCCGATTTGTTCTGGCTCCAAACCAAATATCGCTTTCTTTACATTTTGTGAAAGAATGAGCGTAGCCACCACACCCAGAAGCATGATGATGATGCCGATGACAACGATTCGATTGCGATACGATTCGATTGTTTCATTTATATCCTCAAACAAGAAGCCGACAGAAACGACCCCCATCACTTTTCCTTCCTCATCATAGATCGGTGTTTTTCCTCTCAGCCCAGGACCAAGCGAACCGACTGTCTCAGAGATGATGGATTGTCCCTCAAATACTGCCTCATTGTCGCCTCCCACCATCTTTTTGCCAATCTGCTCTGGATCGGGATGTGAGTAGCGGATGCTTTGCAAATTTCCTACGGTGATAAAAGCCGCATTCGTGTCCACGCGTATTTTTTCCACGATTGGATTGATAATCTTGGCGGGATCTTCTGTGTCAAACGCCTGTTTGATCTCGGACATCTGCGCGACGGTCTTGGCGGTGTGCAGTGCTCGCGTCCCGATCTCATGCTCTAATACGCCCGCCAGCATCTGTTCAAACATCGTACCGAGTATGACAATCACACCAAAAAGGAGCGAGCAAATAATCAACATCAGCTTGCTGTGAAAACGCACATCGTTCCCTCCTCTTCTTCTCATTGTATCTCATTTCGCCCGATGACGAAAAAAGAGGCCATGAGCAGGCCTCTTTTTTTCTTCCTTCTTTTCGTTGATCAGAATGAGATGACTCCGGTAAGAAGAGCAAGCGCAATCATCACCATCGATGTTCCAAACGCCCATTTCAGGACGAACTTTTGGGTTTCCGCATAATCGACTCCAACCATTCCGATCAACAGGTACTGTGCTGCAAACAACGGGCTGAGTACATGCAGCGGCTGACCCAAGATGGAAGCGCGACCAATTTCCGCCGGATCGATTCCGTAAGCGGCTGCTGCATTTGCCAAGATTGGAACGATCCCGAAGTAATACGCATCATTCGACATGAAATACGTGAATGGCATGCTTGTCAGCGCTACGAGTAGAGGCATATGGGAACCAAGTGAATCTGGAATCCAGGAAACGAGTGTACTCGCCATCGCATCGATCATTTTCGTTTCAGTCAGGATGCCTGTAAAGATTCCCGCAGCGAAAACCATGGACACGGTAGCCAGTGCGTTAGCAGCATGGGCTGCAATTCGCTCTTTCTGATCTTGCATTTTCGGATAGTTCACAAACAGGGCAATGGCAAAAGCGAGCATGAACATCGTCGGCAGTGGCAAGAAGCTCGTAATCAGACCGACCATCAGGGCTGCGGTCAACAACAGATTGAACCAGATCAGGCGCGGACGTTTCAGTGCAGCAGTCTCATCTGTCGCCGCCACTTCTTCTTGTCCTGCAAGCGATTGCAAATCTTCATCTGGTATCTCCATAATCCCCAGACGCTTACGCTCTTGTTTGCCCAGAATACAGGCTACGATCATCACCCACGCAATTCCGCCAATCATTACAGGAATAACAGGGACGAAAATCTCGGAAACATCCATATGAAGTACACTCATGACACGTGCTGTCGGTCCACCCCAAGGCGTCATGTTCATGACACCGAGTGCGAGCATCGGCATGACTGCCAGAATCATCGGTCTAATTCCCAGCTTGCGGTACAAAGGCAGCATCGCTGTAACCGTAATCATATAAGTAGTAGTTCCATCACCATCCAGCGCCACCAAGGTAGCGAGGATCGCTGTACCTACAATCACCTTCAGTGGGTCACCCTTCACCATTTTCACGATTTTCTTGATTAATGGATCAAACAGACCTGCATCCATCATGACTCCAAAGTACAAGATGGCGAACAACAGCATAATTCCCGTCGGCGCAATTTTCTTGATGCCTGCAAGCATCATGTCGCCAATTTCTGTACCAAATCCGCTAATCAACGCAAAAACAACAGGAACGACAATCAAAGCAACCAATGCCGAAAGCCGTCTCGACATAATCAGGTACATGAAAACGGCTACCATGAGAAATCCAAGTAATGCCAACATACGCTAGTTCCCCCTTGCAAGAATGCGCTTACAATGATGTTGTAGCAACCATGACGAATGCGCTTTCATATTGTGCTGTCATTATAACAATGTTCGTAAAAATCCGAATAGAATATGCGCATAAACTGTTTTAACCGCATTTCCTCTATTAACATCATAAAAATCACGAAATGCGCATATGGTGATCGGCCATGCAAGGGAGAAAAGAAAAAGAACGGCCGAATTAGCCGTTCTCTCGTCTTTCTTATACATCTCGCTTTTGAAACACCCGAATGGACAGCCCTAACGCTACGACGCCATAGAGAATGGTGTAGATGAGCATGGCAGTACTCGGAGGTGAAGTCGTACCGAAAATACCTTGCGAAGCGAAGGACAACGGATCGTCAGCTGTATCAAATAGCGAGAGCGTCGTTTGCCTGAATAACGAATCGGTTGGAAAAACCAGACTGGAAATAATCCCGATGTTCGTGAGTGAGCTGTTGCTAAATGCAACACCAAGCTGCTCGATAAAGCCACCAATAAAGCTGATCCCGTACAGAATGATTAGGATAATACCGCCCGTTACTGTTGTAGTCATACTACTCAAGAGCATGGCTACACAAACAAGAATGATCGGCATACTTACGAAGAAAGCGGCTGCTTTCAGGATTTGGTCTCCTCCTACCTGAACAGCCAACGCACCGCCGCCCACCCATTGGTTGATCGCCAAAAGTCCGAGGAACATCAGGAGTGCGTATAGCCCCAACATACTTGCCAACCCGAAAAATTTCCCCAATAAATATTTGTAGCGAGGAAGGGCGCGAGCCAGCCACGTGTCGATTTGGTGGCTCTCGATTTCAGATGCAATACTCCCGACACTGCTCAAAATCGCCAAGAGTGCCGTAATGACGGAACCAAAGTACAAGCCCATCCCCAAGAGCTGCGTGGAAAAGAAGTTTTTTTGCAGCAAAGCTTCTGGACCTGCGCCCCCGAACGATTCCTTCATTTCCTTGACCGCATAGCCTGTGGCAAGCCCAAACAGCAGCAGGAAGGCCAGCGACATGATCAGCGTAATCGTGAAAATACGCTTGGAGATCATTTCTCTATACGTGATTTTGATGATCGGCCACATGTCGTTCTCCCTCCTTTCTCTGCACCCAATACAGGAATACGTCTTCCAGTGATTGTTGCTTGCGCACGACTTCATGTACTCCAGCCCCGGATGCAACCAATTGTTGCAACAGAGCGGGTACCCGATTGTCCTGATCCATCGTCATTAACCATGTATCACGGTCTTTCTCTTGTCTTACGAGACGACTCTCTGTGACAAAGGAAGGAAGCTCGTTCTGAAAGCCTGCGCTACCCTTGTCCACTGTCAATTCAATTTGTGGTTGGACGCTGCTCAGCTTGCGCCAGTCGCCATGTACGACCAACTCACTGCGGTGAATGATCCCGACGTAGTTGCACACGCTCTCCATTTCACTCAGTAGATGACTGTTGAGAAAAATCGTCTTTCCTTGGTCACGCAGCCGCGCGATCAGCTCACGCACTTCTTTCCGCCCGATTGGGTCCAGTGCGGAGGTCGGCTCATCGAGGAAGATCAGCTCTGGATCGGATAAGAGGGCGCAGGCAATCCCGATACGCTGCTGCATGCCTTTGGAATAGCCCCGGATGCGTTCACTCTCCCGTCCAGCCATTCCGACCAGCTCAACGACATTTTTTATCACGGATTTGCTCTCACGATATGTTAATCCACACAACTCAGCATGATGCTCTAGGAGCTGCTGGCCCGTCAACCAATCAGGATAGCGAAACAGCTCTGGCAAATACCCTACCTTTTTTCGCGATTCGACACTGCCAATCGGCTGCCCAAGCATGACCGCTTTGCCATTCGTTGGGTGCAATAGCCCGAGCATCGTCCTGACAAAGGTACTTTTACCCGCTCCATTTTGACCGAGGAAACCAAATACGGAGCCGCGCGGTACTTGTAGCGTAATATTTTTGCAGCCGGCTTTACCGTTATATTGCTTAGTCAATTCCCAGGTCTCTATCACATAATCTGACATCGTTTACCTCACTTTCTCCATCGCAAAACGGGACAAAGCAGAGTCCTCCTTCTTCAGGAAAACTCTGCCAACACTCCACTATTTGTATACTTATTTCAGTTCTTTTGCAAAATCCAACAGCCCGTCAGCGTTCTTTTCGCTGCCTTCCAGCATGTGAATTTGTCCATCCTGCTGCCACATCAGATGCGAATTGTATTTACCTGTGATCAGCATTCCGTTTTGACCGTTCACTTTCACTTCCTTCATCTTGCTCTCGCCGTCTGCCATGTATGGCACAGGGAGGGTATGCTGCCAGTCTTCGATGCTAATCATCTGCTTTTTCACTTGATCCGGAATGAACGGCAGGGCCAAGATTGTCTCGCGAAGCTGTGCCAGATCGACTCCCTCTGGTGCGCTTAGCTCAGGAGCATCTACGACAGAGTAGCCAATATTTTCTTTTCCGACAAGCATCCTGACCTGCTGCATCTGTGGAATCTTCAAGGAGAAGCGTTTGCCACTCAGCTTTTCATCAAAGCGCGCCTCTACCTGCAATTGCGCCAGTAGCTTGTTTGCACGATCGGCATCGATCTCCATGTGCATGGTAAAAGGAGATTGGATCTCTACACTATCCACCGTGACGTCCTGCGGCAGCTGTGGCAGCTTCACCCCAGCCTTTTCAGCGGATTCCTTGTTGTTATAATAGTAGCTTCTTTGCTCAAGTTTCTCTTGATCGTTTTTATCCATCCAGATTTTTCCGATCCCAGGCAGTTCCGTCTCGCCCCAATTGCCGTTAGCGATCCATTGTTCCAGCTCTTGCATATCTTCTTTCGTCACTTTGACGAACTCTACTTTATCCATACGGAAAATGGACAGAAAATCGTTCGCTGCTGCTTGTACTTGGGGGAAAGACAGGGACACAGCCAATACTGCTGCTGCCGAAGCACCTGTCACCCATCTTTTTGTTTGCTTATTCATCTGATTCCAGCTCCTTCTGATTGTTGCTCGATTGGTTGTCATTTGTCGCTCTCGTACATATGTGTCAGTCGTTTTTTCGATAGATTGCGAAAATCGCTGCCACGCTGCTTCCGTATTGACCTTCACATTGTTTCTCTCGGAAAAAGCATGCTCCATCTTCTCACCAGTCCAGCTATCCAACGCGGACAGTTCGTCAAAACGTGTGCGGCAGGTTTCACAGTACTCCAGATGAAGCAGGAATTGCTTACTTTCTTTTGAGCTGCATTCCCCATCCAAGAACGCCTGGATAAAGCCTGTATCGGCACATTTCATTCCTCTTCCCCCCTCATCCGGCCATATATGGTACGAAATTTACTTTTCGCTCTCGCGAGGAGTGTTCCCACCGAGCTGATCTGCGTGCCAGTCGCTTTCGCCAACTCCGCATAAGGAAATCCGGAATATTTCATGACCAGCAAGGTTCGTTCCCGCTCGTCTAGCTCCTCTAGCACATCGCGGACGATACTCTGGGACTCTTTTGCAAGCCACATCTCTTCTGACGAAGGGCTGACGTGTTCTTGCTCGGATGCACTTCGCTCTTGTCTTGCGTACCTGCGTTTTTCTGAACGAAGATAATTGTACGCTGCGTAGAGCGCGGACTTGGACAGCCATGCCGGAATATGTTCGATCCCTGTGCGATCGGTATGGTAAAAGGAGAGAAATACATCCTGCGCAATATCTTCTGCAGTTTGTTGATCTTTCACAATTCGCATGATCTGTCGGACTACAAACGGATAATACGTCGTAAACAATTCTTGAAAGGAATCTGTATGATCCTCTACTCGAGCATGGTTCATCACCAGGTTTGCTTGCACCTCCACTGGATTCCTCCTTCCCGCGTGCGCTATTGACGAATGCCCCTACTGCTTCGTTCATCTAATAGAAACCGCCAAGCCGTTTTTTGTGACAGGAAGAATGAAAATTATTTTTCATCTAAAAATAGATCGGGCTTCTCCAGGAAACGGCGCGTCAATTGATAGTGCTCCGTATCGCGATAATTCACCTCTTGTACCGGCGATTCATCAAAATTGAGGATAGTTGCTCCGGGATAGCCCAATAGAATCGGCGAGTGCGACGCAATGATAAATTGTGCTCCTTCTTCCACCAAATCGCGCATCAAGTACAAAAAAGCGATTTGACGCTTCGGTGAGAGAGCAGCCTCAGGCTCATCCAGCAGGTAGATTCCCCTGCCGTTGAAGCGATTGGCAAACAACGAGAAAAAAGATTCTCCGTGCGACTGCTCATGCAGCGAGCGTCCGCCGTAATGTTGAAAGCTTTTCGGGCCCATCTCATCGATATGGCTGGCAAACTGATAGAAGCTCTCCGCTCGCAGGAAAAAACCATTCGTTATTTTAGGCAGCCAGGAAAGACGTATGTAGTCACCCAGAATCGCCTCCGAGCGATGCACCTCATAATAGTTGTGACGCGATCCTCCAGCTGTGTTAAAACCGCATTGATAGGCAATTGATTCCAATAAGGTCGATTTACCCGAGCCATTCTCTCCTACAAAAAAAGTGACGCTGCTAGCAAGCTCAATCTCTTCCAGCTTGCGCAAGGACGGCAAGTGAAACGGATATTCTTTCATGTTGGGAAATTTCTCTCGCAGCAGCTTGATCGTTCGTAAATAAACCATTTTTGACCTCCACTCTCATTATTTTCCCGACTCCATCCGATACATCCTTATAAGGGCGCCTTTTTGAACGCTCATTTATTTGGGGGAGAAGTATCCGTGGACAAGGTTTCCTTTCTTCAGGAAAAAAGTACATTTCATATGAAATATCCGGATCAGAGCGACCTCGCTTTTTACCGGTGGTATACGACGCAGTATCCAAACGAAGCCATCGGCTGGTTTCACCTTGGCCAAGAACGAGAAGCACAAGGAAACCGGGAACAGGCTCTCGAAGCGTACAGGCGTGGCCTCGTATCCAAGCAAGGCTCGTATTACAACGAGACGCGTGACGCTTATCAACGACTGCTGCGGGAGCGACAACGCAATTCCTTGGGCAATCGAACGCGTTTACTCTTGGCTTCACTCTTGTTTCTCTATTTTCAATTCGCTTTTTCTCCCGGACCGTTGCGAGATGCGTCTTCCAAGACAACGCCGCAGGCTGCTAAACAGCCCGTACCGACATCTGGGCAAACGCAGCCACATGTAGAGGTCATTGCAGTCCCTCCTACACTCAGTGCCCGTGAGCTATCTGAACAGGTCCGGCGGTATGTAGAGTCTCGGCGCCCTGCTCTGACGCAGCCTTTTTCGGTGATGGTTGTCCCGGAAGTACCTGGTTCGCCGTTGTTCCGTCCCTTGCTGTTTTATCAGCCACGTGAAGTCCGAGGCATCTTGCGTTACAATCCGACGAGTCGAACTGTTCTCAGTGAAAAATGGTGGGATAAACCTGTGCAGTTGGAACGAGAACCGACACTTGCCACAGTAAAGGCAGAACTCACAGATGAGCAGCTAACCCTCCAGCATGTACTAATTTTGCGAAACGCCTTGTATCGCTACTATCAGCAAACCGGTACATTGCCTGCCCAGCTCTCTGATCTGGCTGGCGCATATCCAGGCAATTATTTGCCGCAAGTTCCAGTACCGCCGAAGAGACTTTTGTTAAAAAGCTATCCGTATCATCCCAAAGCCTTCTTGCCAGAGTCCGCATGGGACAGCTTGCGCAATGTGCTGCCGCTTCCCGGCTATCCAGAGCCAGTGGCGCCTTTCGAACCGTTACAGCTTCACTTGTCTACCTCGACACATACGATGAAGCTCATCAGCGGTTCCCATCTGGTACGCAGCTATCCCGTTGCCATAGGCAAAAACGGTTCTACACCCGAAGGCTACTATACCATTCAACAAAAAATCAATCAGCCGCGCGGACATGACAATATTTATGGAACGAGGGGCATGGTCTTTCAGGAGAACGGGTACGCCCTCCACGGGACAAACCATCCCGAGAGCATTGGCTCATCCGTTTCGCTCGGATGTGTTCGCTTGTACAATGCCGCTGTCGAGGAGTTGTACAGCTTTGTTTCCTTGGGGACAGAATTCATGATCTCCAATGCACCGTCCCCTGCCCAGCCTTGGAACAATCCTGTACCATTCGTTCTCCCGGCTGGCCCTGAGGAAGAGACGCCACAAGTCATTTACAATTGGCTCCATTGATTCCTTAGGCTTCGTAAAGAAAAGACGTGTGGAACGCCATCTCGTTACGCGCAGATTTTTACCAGGCGCTTACCAAACGAAAAAAGCCCTTCTATCCCTTTGAAAAAAAGGTGTAGAAAGGGCTTTTCTTCCTATAAACGGGAGGATTAGTCTGCGTTCACGATAGCTTTATACGGAATCGTCGTTTTATTTGTGTTGTAGACTAACAAGTAATATTTCCCTGGTTTTGCCTCAAATTCTCCCGTCAGTTTCTTACCTGCATTTTTGGGGTAGGCGAAATACGTTTCGAGATCATCTTCATGGAACACCACCCAGTTCAAGCCTTCGTCCTTCTCGCTACTTACCGTAACTTGAACGACCCCTTCCTCTTCAACCTGAATGATGTACGTATCCTTGTCATCTGTACGATCGGTTTGACCACTTATCTCTTCGCCCAAATGTAGTGCATTTGCGTCGTCGAATGAATTGTTCGGCTCCGTTTCGATTGGTTCTGATTCTTCTTCCGGCAATTCCGCGGTTACTTTGTATGGAATGGTTTCACCGTTAAAGTTGTACACGGATAAGTAGTAGGTACCCGGAGTTGCTTCAAACTCACCGGAAAGCGTTTTTCCTGAAGTTTTGGGGTAAGCGAAATAATGATTCAGATCATCCTCGTGGTGAACGACCCAGTTCAAACCAGTATCATGCTCGCTCGTTACGTTGATTTTCACCGTTCCATTACCCAATACCTTCAAGGCAAAAATGTCCTTGTCATCTTGTTTGCTTGTTTGACCACTCAACTCCACATTGCTTTTCAACGGATTTGCCTCTGAAAAGCTGTTGTTTGGCTCTTGTTCCTTTTCCCCGATTTCTCCACCCTGCTCCTCGATTGTGATCGTCATCGATTTCGCAGTAACCGCTCCTTTGTCATCCGTTACTCGCAGTTTCACGGTATATTCTCCCTGATTTTCGTAGACATGCGTAGGATTGGCATCACTGCTGCTTGTGCCGTCTCCAAATTCCCACAAATAGGATACGATGCTTCCATCCGGATCGGAGCTTCCGTTACTGCTGAATGCAACCTCCTCGTTTACGGCCGCTTTTGATGGTCCGTTCATGACAATAACAGGCGGCTGGTTCTCACCATCTCCCTGTTCTGGAAGAACCCCATGGAACGTGACATCATATTCAAACTGATTGGATGCATTTACTCTATAGTTGGTAAAGTAGGCCGTTACGGTTTTGTAGCCGTTCCATGGCTGGGAAGTAAGTGTAGTTAGAAACTCGTCTGTCATGCGACTCATCGTTTCCCAGTCTCGCTTCTCCCCTTGTGCCTGCGTACCCGTGTACGTGCCTGTTAACGTAAAGGTTTGGAAGAACGCTGAATCGTACTTGTTTGTAGACACATTTTGCAATCCAGTAACCTCTTCAATTTCCCCAAAGATTTCTGCATTTGCTTTGGGGTCTGGCGCGACCAGATAATCATCGGATACCAGCGGTACAGTCAGATCGGGATAGCTGTCTACCAATGATTCCATTGTTCGATGGTAATCCCGATTTAGCTCTGAATCATTGCTGAGCGTACGGATTAACTGGTCATAACCATCCACGTTATTGGCCTCTATGTAATCCATGATATCGTCCAGCTTGTTCCAGTCCTCTTTCATCATGTGATACTGCAGGGCGTATGAATACGTATAAAAGTCCCACGAGCCATAGCGTGCGTGCAAAGTTTGAGACGCCGTATACCAATTATTTTGCCCAAAGCGAATGAGATTGTTGACCATGGATTTTCGAGGCAGAACACCCGTTGTTCGCGTGGAGCCTGCAAAGAGTTCCGCTCCTCCTTCTTCAAACCACGACAGTCTCTCGTCTCTGTAAATCGGCCCCTCATTCCACAAGCCAGGTATGGCATAGCGCCCTTGCAAATAGTGCGTAAATTCATGGCGGAACAATTCTTCCAGTGTGTACGTGCTCTGCTGCGGTGTTCGTTCGTAGGTGAAGAAAGTTCCTTTTCCCTCGATATACATGCCCCCGTTGTCCGTTTCATAGCCATACAGGGGGTTGTTCATCTTGTACTCTGAAGGACTATTGTAAAGGACAATGGTCAAAATATCGTCGGGGTTCCCTTCTTCCATCGGTTCATCTCGTCCTACCATCCGATGAAACTGCGCTTTGACCTCTTTTGCCGCCCAATACAACCGTTTTACTTTTTCTTCCGTGACATCTCCGCCTGTTTTCATGACGATGCTTCCGTCATCAAATGTGTATTCTTTTGGCAAATACTTTTCCATAGCATCCTCACGAATCTTGTTGAACTGGATGTCTCTTCCCTGCGCGTCTTTACCTCCATAGACCGTTTGGATCAGCTTCGCTGCTTGCATATACTGAAGTCCCACATACGGATAAAGCTCTAACGCTTCTGTGAGGACCTCATTCCCCTTATTCGGATTGGAATGGTATTCTCCCAAATACGCACTATGATAAAACCCATTGTCGAGGACCCATTCTTTTGCCTCATCCGTATCGCCATGCAAGGCGAGTTTTCCCAACTCGTTCAGATACGAATCGATTTTGCCGTAAAACTCCTGCTTCTTCGTTGGTTCATCCACTTTCCACATTAGAATATAGCTAAACTGGCTCATGATACGGAATACAGCATCACCCGCACTCCGCTGCGTAATGAAAGTATCCATTTGTTCCTCGTATTGACGGATGATCGGGGCAGCTTTCTCCACGAGGGAAGCGTTTACAAAAGTGTTTCCGATGAGTCCACCAAATGCACCTACCACCTCATTTTGAGCATCTGTCCCTAATTTGAAATTCGGATTGTCTGCAATGGCTTGCAGAGCAGGGAACACTTTTTGATGCTCGCTTCTCTGATTGAGATAGGATAATTCCTGATGGTAGTAGCCGAGGTAATATCCAGAGCGAAGAACCTCAACCAAGGTGTCAATTCCTTTGGAATCGCTGCTGGAGTATTGTGTACCTCTCACTTGCAATGCGTCAATGATGGCCTGAACGCGCTGCCGATCGTTGTAAAAAGCATACGAATCGGGGGTAAAATCGAATAATTCAGGAATCTGCTCCCAGCTGACCGTCACCAGTACTTTGACTAACTCGTCATAACTGAGTTTGTTCAAATCGGACATCGCGTACTTTTCGGCATTTGCCTTTATGCTCCACTGCTGTTCGCTAGAAGAATCTTGCTCCTCCACACTCCAGGTCGGCTCCACTGGATGCGGATATTCTTCTGCTTTGTCACTGGTTTGATGCTGAAACGAGGTGACTGGGTCCAGCTTTCTCCCCGCATATTTCCCAGAGGGCGGAACGTTTTGATGCGCATCCCTTCCAATCGCACTCGTGTAATCCTTGACCGCCAAAGCTTGGGCAGGGGTACCAACCGTCCCCAATAGAAATGATGTCGAGAGAAGGACACCAGCCATCATGCGGCTTGTGTGTACCGTGTGACGCTTTTTCCTCATGAATGAGCAAACCTCCTTTTGGAATGAAATAACGTACACGCTGTTAAAATTGCAATTATGGTGCCAATACATATAACAGAAGAGAAGAGTGAATGTGTATACATTTTTTTACATAACTACATAAACATGTATGTTGCATTAGACACTGTTACTTTCCTAAGTGAGCCTAGCTTAGCGCACGCAAAAAAGCGCGTTCCCGCAAATGGGAACGCGCCATGTTTTTACAGTCACATTTATTTTTCTTCTTCCAATTCCCTCATCGACTCTTCTTGTTCTTCTTCTGGGTTCCAATAATCGAGCACTTTTCCTTGCAGAACCTTGCCTTGAATGAATTCTACCTGCTGCTCACTGAAATCCTCTGTCCACTCAATACCCAATTGTTCAGCTAGACGTACGACGGTCAACAGTTCTGACCAAGCCACATAACGTTTGTACCAGAAGAACTGTGGCTGTTCGTTCATGTATGGGTAAAGATCATCGAAATCGGTGTGTTTACAGTCAAGTGCTCGCTCAAAATTCAACTTGGTTTGGCGTAACTGTTCTTTGAAAAATGTGGGTAGATCCCTTTGTGCGTAGCCAGACATGGACTGTCCCCCCTGTCTCCCGATTTAATGGTATTGTACCACGCGAAAGAAGTTGTGCAAATAGTCGAATCGGTTTTGAATCGTTCCTGCTGGGCTAATCTTTAGCCGTTTGAAGCATCCGGGAACTGGTTCTGCCCCTCCTCTTGTGGAGGTGGCGGTAATTGAATTTCATTGGAAGAACCATTTGTCTGACCAGGAACTGGATTCATGATGTCCGGTGGAACCTCACCTGTTCCCTGATTTGGCGGTTGGCTACTGCCTTCATTATTTGTATGCTCACCAGTCTCTCCGGTACCTTGGTCAGGTGGAATTTCACCGTTGCCATTTCCCGTACCATCCGGATTTTGTCCCTGATTGGTGCCTTCCTCGTTATGACCTGGATCTTGATTAATCAGATTCTCCAGCTTCTTGGAATCGATTGGGACTTCTTTTGATGGCGTCCCTTCCTCACCTTGCGCATTTCTCGGAACGACTTGATAACGATATTGTTTGGGACTGTCCAACACATCCAGGAACGAGGTTTCCTTCGTACCCGCAGAGATGAGTTGTTTTTCGCCGTTTTCGCTAATGCGGTACAAATCGTACGTACTGCCGTCAGCTCCACCGATCCAGCTAAGCACGACCATCAATTTATTGGTACTGGTATCCAATGTCATGTCAGCAGCCAATTGAATTTCCGGTTCAACTTCCTCTTGTTTATGTTGTACGACGCCTTCTGGTCGAACGAAGTCTGATGACGGCACCCCTTTTAAGGCTGTTGCCAACACTTTGGAGAACATTTGCGCCGTCATGCTACTACCTTGGTGCATCAAATGCTGTTTATCCTCTGGATCAAAGCCCATCCAGACTGCACCGACGTATTCCGGTGTATAGCCTACAAACCAAGCATCCTTGTTTGCTTTGCTATCGCCTGCTATCGATTGTGTCGTTCCTGTTTTCCCTGCAACATGGCGGCCAGAGATACGCGCTGCCTTCCCTGTCCCTTCCTGTACCGCTTTCTCCAGCATGGTGTGAATCTCCCAAGCTGCTTCCGGCTTCAGTGCCTCCGATTGTTTTGGCTGGTATTCACGGACGACACCCTCAGTCTTGTTCTCGACCTTGGAAATGGCGTGCGCTTCGGACACTACCCCTCCATTTACAAAAGGTGTATAGGCCTGAGCCATTTGCATCGGAGATATACCTGCATCCAATCCCCCGAGGGCAATCGCCAGGTTCCGGTCATTCGGTGTCAGCTCAATGCCGACCTTCTTGAGGTACTCCAAGCTTTCCTTTACACCGATTTCATTTAGCAACCATACAGGCGGGATGTTTGCAGAGTCGATCATTGCCCGGCTCATGCTCATTGTTTCACTGTAGCGGTTATTGTAGTTGCGCGGCTCATAGCCATTGAAGCTCTGCCTTTTATTGCTCAGCTGCGAATTCGCGTTCCATTTGTTGATATCTTTATTTACTGCTGGAGCGAACACGGCAATCGGCTTAAAGCTGGAGCCCGGTTGACGCTTCATGTCTGTCGCATAGTTAAAGCCTTTTGGCGCATAGTTGCGTCCGCCCATCATCCCGGCAATTCCGCCCGTTTTCGCGTCGATGACAATCATCGATGATTCTACACCGCGCTTGGCGCCGTCTTTCGGGAAGTTTTTGGCATTCGCATATTCCTCTACCATGGCATCCTGTACTTTCGGATCGAAGGTCGTGTAAATGTCCCAGCCTCCGCGGTACAGTTCTTCTTCCGTTACTCCGAACTCAGCTTCAGATTCTCGAATCATATGGTCAAAAAACGCGCGATAGCCTTTTTTCAAGCTCGCACCCGCCACTTCATGCGGTTCTTTCGGCAACGCCTCTGCTTGAGCTGCGTCTTTTTGTTCATTGGTAATGATTCCTTGCTCATACATCAGACGAATAACGGTGTCTCGACGCAGTTTTGCTTTTTCCGGATTGTTAAAAGGTGAATAAGTGGTCGGTGCTTTTGGAATGGCCGCCAGCATCGCTGCTTCTGCAACGGTAACATCGCTCGCGGACTTACCGAAGTAATACTGGGCAGCGTCCTCTACCCCAAATTCCCCTTCGCCCAAATAAACGCGGTTCAAGTACATCTCTAAAATTTGATCCTTGGAATACTTACGCTCCAAGCCAATCGCGATACTCATTTCTTTTGTTTTGCGCCAGAATGTTTGGTCTAGGGTGAGAAAGACGTTTCTTGCCAGCTGTTGGGTAATGGTACTTCCCCCTTCAGCTAACGATCCTTTTTTAATGTCATTAACAATGGCGCCACCGATCCGAACCATATCCACGCCTTTGTGTTCATAAAAGCGCTTATCCTCTACGGCGAGGAAGGCATCGATCAGAGTCTTTGGCATTTCGTTAATCGGTTTGTATACACGGTTCTTCTGACGAATCAGGCTCGTCATCTCTTTCCCGTTTTTGTCGTAAATGACAGTTGGTTCTGCTTTTAAGTCCTGTAGCTTTTGCACGTTTTGCTCAATCATCCGGTCTCCCGCATACAACAGAGCAAAGTAGCCCCCAATCACACTAAGGATAAGGAAAATTGCAAACGATACGGCAATCATCAGCAAGTTGTTCTTTTTCTTCTTGACTGTCTTCTTGGCCTTTGCTGCCATTTTTTACCTCCTGGTCTTCTCTCTCTCCCCCACATCTTATATAGACGGTCCCATTTCAAAAAAGTTTCTGTTTTGGGTCGTAGTCTATCATTCCATACAAAATTCCGTTTGTCACTGGAAAAGCCTATCTCCTGAAACAGAAGATAGGCTTTTTCCTAAAGGTTTACGATTTATTTCAGCAGTTTTTCTGCTTCAGCTACAACATTTTCTACCGTGAAGCCGTATTCCTTCATAATACGCTCACCTGGTGCAGATGCGCCAAACTGATCGATTGCGATGACCGTACCGTTATCGCCAGCATAACGCTCCCAGCCCATTGGAGAGCCCATTTCTACCGCCACGCGTGCTTTTACAGTTGGCGGAATCACAGCGTCGCGATACTCTTTCGGCTGACGCTCGAACAGGTTCCAGCTCGGCATGGAAACAACGCGTGTTTCAATACCTTTCGCGAGCAATTGCTCACGCGCTTGCATCACGAGTGATACCTCAGAACCAGTTGCCAACAGGATGAGCTGCGGATTGCCGCTTGGAGCGTCTGCGAGAACATACGCACCTTTGCTCACGCCTTCTGCCGCTTTCTCAATGGTTTCAGGCAGAACTGGCAGGTTTTGACGAGTCAGTACCAGGACGACTGGCTCATCTGTACGGGATACAGCGTATTTCCAAGCCTCGTTCGTCTCCACTGCATCAGACGGGCGAAGAATGGTCAAGCCTGGCATTGCACGCAAGGAAGCGAGCTGTTCAATCGGCTCATGTGTCGGTCCGTCTTCACCAACAGCGATCGAGTCATGTGTAAATACGTAGACAACTGGCTGCTTCATCAGTGCAGAGAGGCGAATCGCCGGACGCACATAGTCGGAGAATACGAAGAACGTACCGCCGTATACTTTAACACCACCGTGGAGAGCCATACCATTGAGGGCTGCACCCATCGCGAATTCGCGAACACCAAACCAAATGTTGCGGCCATCGTAAGAGCCTGGCAGGAAGTTGCCCGCTTCTTTAATCACCGTGTTGTTGGAATGTGCCAAGTCAGCAGAGCCACCTAGGAAGAACGGAACGCTGTTTGCCAATGCATTGATCGCATTACCGGAAGCAACGCGTGTCGCCAGCTTCGCGCCAGCTTCATACGTCGGCATATGGTTGTCCCAACCAGTTGGCAGATGACCTTCCTGTGCAGTCGTAAATTGCAGCGCCAGCTCTGGATACGCTTTTGCGTAAGCAGCAAACAGGTCGCGCCAAGCCGCTTCTGCTTTTTCTCCCGCATCAGCCAAGCCTGCATAGAAATCCGCCACTTCTTGTGGTACGTGGAACTCACTTTCATGGTGCCACTCGTAGTTTGCTTTTGTCAGCTTCACTTCATCTTTTCCAAGCGGAGCCCCGTGGGAAGAACTGGAGCCGCCTTTGTTCGGGCTTCCGTATCCAATGACGGTTTTTACTTCGATCAAGGTAGGACGATCCAAATCTTTTTTCGCTTCTGCGATAGCCGCGTCAATAGCAGCCAGATCATTGCCGTCTTCTACGCGAATATATTGCCAACCATACGCTTGGTAGCGACCCGCTACGTTTTCAGAGAAAGAACGGGAAAGCTCGCCATCCAGAGAGATATCGTTCGAATCGTAGAGCACGATCATTTTGCCCAGTTTCAGGTGAGCAGCCAGGGAAGAAGCCTCGCTGGATACACCCTCCATCAGGTCACCGTCGCCGCAGATTACGTATGTGTAATGGTCAACGATGTCAAAATTGTCACGGTTGTAAACAGCTGCCATGTGCTTTTCAGCCATCGCCATACCGACAGCCATCGCGATCCCTTGTCCCAAAGGACCCGTTGTCGCGTCAACACCCGCCGTGTGCCCAAACTCAGGGTGACCAGGCGTTTTGCTACCCCATTGCCGGAAGTTATGTAGGTCTTCCAGTGAAACATCGTATTTCATCAGATGCAACATCGAGTATAATAGCATAGAGCCATGTCCTGCCGAGAGGACAAAACGGTCACGGTCAATCCATTTTGGATTGCTCGGATTTACTTTCATAAAGCGGCTCCACAGTACATGTGCCATTGGGGCTGCACCCATCGGCATTCCCGGGTGACCGGAATTCGCCTTCTCGATGGCATCAATCGCCAGCGTGCGGATGGTATTAATGGATAACTGATCAACAGACGTATGCTGAGTCATCTCGCAAAATCCTCCCTGCGTTTTCTAGAAATTACTACCGAGAATCAGGTAAAAACACACTGTGCCATTATAGCATAGTTCCCATTCATAATCATGTTCGCTTTGCATGAATTAAGGAGGTCTTTTTCAATGAATTGGCTTTATCTTACTATCGGGATCATTTTAGGTGTTGCTGGAATTGGCATGCTGCTCTTGGCGATGACCAGCTCTCCTATTTTGAAAAAAAACAGACTGGAACGCCGAAGACAGGCTGCCGAAAATCATCGCCCGGAAGAATATCATTAAATAGAGGAGAATTCGCATGCAGAAAGAGCGCTTCGCGATGCAGGTAGCCGTTCACCTTTTCCTGGTAAAAGATGCGCAAGTTTTGTTATTACGCCGCTACAATACCGGCTACGAAGACGGCAATTACAGCGTTCCCGCCGGACATCTCGATGGGAATGAAGAAGTGAAGACAGCCGCGATCCGCGAAGCCAAAGAAGAATGCGGAATTGACATCGATCCAGCGAGCTTGGAGATGGTAGGCGTCATGCATCGTCGCTCCGTTGATGAACGCATCGATTTTTTTGTCGCTGCTACTGAATGGCGCGGAGAAATTATCAATGCCGAGCCGAATAAATGCGATGAGCTCGTATGGGTGAACATGGATAAATTACCCTCGAACGTCATTCCTTATGTGAGGCAAGCTCTCTCGAACTTTAGACGAAAGCAGTGGTTTGACAGCTTTGGCTGGGAGCCTGCTTTCGAGCAGAAGAAGTCATAAAAAGCAACCAATCCGCCAAAAGCCTTGTGCTCGCTTTGGCAGTTGGTTGCTTTTTTTACGTTACCCTTCGCTTACCGAATCTCAGAAGAGGACCTTTTCCCCCTGATTAGCCAGACCTACTGCTTCCACCTGCTCAGGTGAAATGGGAATCTATGACACAACGACATTTGGTAAATAAATCCGCATAAAAAAGGCGCCTGCCATCCGAAAAGCTCGTGGATAGTAGGCGCCGCACTCTAGGAATTCGTATTGATCATGAAACAGGTGGTTGCTTATTCGTTCGAGGTTCTTTCATTCCACCCAGACGCTGCAACTGGCGAATCATGAGGAACGAAAACCCCGCGAAACAAACGATCGTCAACGTAATTTTGCTATATTGATAAACACCCGCAACCAATATTTCCAGTTGATCGGAAAACCAGTAGCCTGCCACAAAGTAATGCAAGGTCCAAACCATACTGCTCGGCAAAAAGAATAGAAGGAACTGCCGAAACGGCATTCGGCTGGCACCGGCGAGGATCGGCACGATATGACGAATAATCGGAAGAAAGATACCAAAAGCAAGTAGCCAGCCCATTGACCCGCGCAATGCCGACAGTAAATCAGCACGCAAGCCCAGCTTCCGGGTCATCCAGCCAAATGCCTTCGCTCCCAGCAAGTACCACACGCAAGAAACGATGAAAAAAACGGGGTATATGACCGCAAATGCTATAAAAAAGTCCGCTCCTGTATTGGCAATCTGCGCCCCCATGGACATGACCGTAATCTCATCAGGAATAAATTTTCCCAGCGTGCCTGTAACCATCTTCCCGAATAGCTCGTAATACCCTGTAAACTCCACCTGCGCCGCCTCCTTTCTCTCTGCACTCTATCCTAACGGGTAAACCTTTCAAAAGAAGACAGAAATCCTTAAGAAAAGGAAAAGTGTTTCTGAAGAATTTCTTACAAAATAGAATTCGAGATTCCCAAACAAAAAAACGTGTTCACCAACTACCGCATACACACGGCATGGCAAACACGTTCTTACTCTTATTCTCTTCCCTCTGCCTTACGCTTGCTGCGCAACGCTGACATGGCTTCAATGAACTCTTCCTTGTCAATGACATTCAGCTCATATAGCTCCCGAATTTCATCTTCTATCAACAGCAAATCCCCTTCAGGATCACCTGTATAAATAACCAATCCGAAACGGTGCAGAAACGCCTTCAAATCGAATTCATTCGGGTTTATTTTCAATGAGCTCCCTCCAGATCGATTTCCATCCTTGCGAGGACGGCATCGTAATCAAACTCGACAGCAAAGCCGGTAATGACGATGATCTTCGCGTGTGGATACGCTTCTTGCCACGCCTCCTCCTCTTCCGGTTTCAATCCGACGATATACAACGGAGCCGCGGACAACAGTGGATGTTCTTGACACAAGCGTAAAAACTCCTTGCATCTCTCCTGTTCGACAGCCGCATTCAGAACGAGGACCGCTCGCTCAACTTCTCCGGACTCTCTTTGTTTAGCCAGCAACTCAAACGTTTTGACCGAAGGCACAATGGCATTGATCTCAGGAAAACGATCGAGCACTTCATCCAGCCAATCATCTTCATGCCAGGCCAGGTAGTAAAGCATCGCAGTAGACATGTAACAAACACCTCATGGATATATACTTGACAAAATAGGTAGCCATTCTTATTTCTTTTCTATTATAGCACGTCTTGGTATAACTGCCCACGCTGCTAGCTTGACTTCACCTTTTCCTTCACGTAAGGTGGAAAAAGCAAACAATCCGCTTGAACAGATTTTTGTGCGAAAAGAGGTAGACGTAGTGAATAAGAAGCACCTTGCCCTCTTGTTCTTTATTGCTTTTTTCATCATGCTCGGTTTTGGCATCATCATCCCCATTCTTCCCTTTTTCGCGGAAAAGTTGGGTGCGACTTCGTTTCAAATCGGTGTCCTTTTTGCCAGCTACAATATTATGCAACTGGTGTTTGCACCGATTTGGGGAGCACTTTCTGACAGAGTCGGGCGAAAACCTCTCATATCATTCGGGCTGTTCGGCTTTTCCATCACCTTTATCCTGTTTGGACTCGCTGACAGTTATACAGAAATGCTTCTGTATCGCATTTTGGGTGGAATCGTCTCGGCTGCCGCATTGCCAACCGTAACCGCTATGGTAGCGGATCTCTTCCCTTCAGAAGAACGGGCAAAAGGAATGGGGATCATTGGCGCCGGAATTGGTCTTAGCTTTGTCTTTGGTCCGGTCATTGGTGGACTGCTCAGTGAATTCGGCTTTGCCGTTCCCTTCTACGCATCGGGTATCGTGGCGTTGCTTACGTTTTTCCTGATCCTTTTTGCCTTGCCAGAGAGCTTGCCAAAAGAAAAACGGGCAAATCTGCAAAAAGAACAACGGCAAAATCCGCTTGTCTCTTTGTTTGGTTCCATGTCCTTGCTGTACGGTATTTTGTTCACCGTCTCCTTTGCTTTTTCGGGTCTGGAAACGACTTTTGCCCTGTACATAAGTGATTTGTACGGTTTTACCTCCAAAGACCTCGGTTATATGTTTCTCGTCATGGGCTTGATCGCTGCCGCGGTACAAGGCGGACTCATCGGGAGAATGGTCAAGCAGCTAGGGGAAGCAAGTGTCCTCGTCATCGGGATGATTCTTTACGGCATTGGATTTTTTGCCATTCCGCTGTCGGGTAACTTTTGGGTGCTGGCGTTGATCCTCTCCTTATTCGGAGCAGGACAAGGAATGATCAGAGCGACAGCCACAGCAATGATCACCCAGCGAACGATGCAAGGCCAAGGCGTGACGAGTGGGGCAATCAGCTCGATGGACAGTCTTGGACGCATCTTGGGTCCATTAGCTGGTGGAGCGGTATACCAAGTCTCCCACAGCGGTCCGTTCTTCCTTGGAGGAGTCTTGATGGTATTGCTCCTCCTCTGGTTCGTCAGCGGCTATCGTCGCCTGCCAGAACCAAGCACACAAGCACAATCGTAAGCCAACCAAAAGGAAGCACCGTCAGCATCAACACTTTGCTGAAGGTGCTCTTTTTATTGCCGTCTACTGCTCCTGTAGCTCCATCCACGCCGAAAAGGTTACCTCTATCTCCTGCTGCACCTGATCGATCGCTTGTTGCCAAGCCACTAATTGCTCGTAATCGGCCCCTTCACTTTGGAGCAAGGCCGTCAGTTCGCCTTTTCTTCCTTCTAATGATGTTATTTTTTGTTCAAGCTCTGCCAGCTTGTATGGATTCGGACGTTTGACTGTCGCATTCGTCGCGGCGGTCTCTTGGACTTGCTTGACTGCTGGCTGCTTTCGCTCTATTTCCTCCGGCTTACCCGCACGAGCAGCGATCCGCTGTTTTTGCTTTTCCCTTGCTTCCTCATAGGAACCCACATGGTGAACCAGCCGCTTATTTTCTACCCAAAACACACCATCTACCATCTTTTGCAGGAAATAGCGATCATGCGAGATGATGAACAACGACCCGTGAAAATCTGCCAACGCTTCCTCCAATGTTTCTCGCGCTTCAATATCCAGATGGTTGGTTGGTTCGTCCAGAATGAGCAGGTTGATTTCCTGATGCATCATTTGGGCCAAGCGCAGTCGCATCCGCTCTCCGCCGCTCAACTGCCCGATCCGCTTGAAAACTTGTTCGCCGTAAAACATAAACCGTGCCAGCAAATGTCGCGCTTCCGGCTCCGTCACTCTGGCTACCTCACGGAAAACGTCAATCAACCGCTGGTTTTGGTCCCCTTCCAAAGCTTGCTGGGACAAGTAGCCTACTTTAACGCTGCTGCCAATTTTGAGCGTACCTGCGTCTGGCTCAACCTCTCCCAGCAGCATGCGAATCAGCGTAGATTTCCCGCAGCCATTTGGTCCAAGCAGCGCTTTTCGCTCCCCGTAACGCAATAAAAAGCTGGCGTCCGCAAACAATTGTTTTCCGCCAAATGTTTTCTGTACCCCCGTCGCTTTCAGCACATCCTGTCCGCTTCGGTCGGTTTTCATAAACTGCAAGCCCATGCGATCCGCTTCCATTTTCGGTCGCTCGATACGCTCAATCCGTGCCAGTGCTTTTTCCATGCTTTTTGCCCTTCGGTGAAAAGCCTCATTTGGCGGATTGGAACGATTCCCCCACTCCTTGAGCCGTTTGATCGTCTCTTTCATTTTTTTGATTTGCTTCTGCTGTTCCTGATAAGCGGCAAACTGGCGCAGCAAGCGCTCTTCACGCTCCGTGGCGAATGCGCTGTAATTGCCGATATAGAATTCGGCTTCTCCTCCGTCCACATGATAGACAGACGTGACGACAGCATCCAAAAAATAACGGTCATGAGAGATGATCAGGATCGTGCCCTGATAATTTTTCAAAAACTCCTCTAGCCATTCCATCGACTCCACATCCAAGTGGTTCGTCGGCTCATCCAAGAGCAGAACATCGCTTTGTTGACAAAGTAGTTTGGCAAGGCCAGCCTTCGTCTTTTCCCCACCGCTGAGTTGGGCAAAAGGTGTCGCTAACAGTTCTGAACTAACTCCCAAGCCTTGTGTCACCTGGGTCATTTTCGTCTCCCACTGATAGCCATCCAGTTGTTCAAATTCATCTTGCAGCTTTTGATAGCGCAGCATGAGGCGGTTTAGCTCTTGTTCATTTTCGTAAAGCAATCCCATCTGCTGCTCGAGCTCACGCATCTGCTCCTGGAGCTTGATGACATCCGCAAAAGCGCTGGCTACAACATCCGCCCCCGTCCACTCAGCCGGATACTGCGGCGTTTGCGGCAGGTACGCCCATATCGTTCCTTTTGCCCGAAAAAGCTCACCAGAATCGGGGCTTTCGATACCTGCCAACAGCTTGAACAACGTGGTTTTGCCTGCTCCATTCGGTCCGACGATCCCGACGCGTTCTCCTGTTTTGATTTCCAATGTGATATCTTGTAATACCGGATCTGCTCCGTACGATTTTTGCAATTGCTGTGTCGCGACAATAATCATGATTGTTTCCTCCTAGAAATGTTGGTAACGGTTCAAAATAATGGATTTCCTGGTGGCCCCGGCACAATTTTGAGACCACACCGCACGTGCGAGTGGACGCAAAAAAGCCGCAGGCCATTACCTGCGGCATCGTGAAAGGGACTGACCTTACGTCAGTTACCCATTATAGTCAAGAACAAACCGCCCCTGATCGATGCATGGTACGCCTATGGAAACTCCGTTCAGTTGTATGCGCAAAAAAGGACAGACTGGTCCCGTTGAATGCAAAATCATGCGTCATACTGGAAGTTTCTACCACAAACCATGCTTGCAGAGTTCCGAACACGTACACACACCTCCATTTCTCAAGGGATAGGAAATCACAACCATATCTTACATCAGGAATCACCCAAAAACAAGAGGGCCTGCTACGTGCTTATCGCTAGCAGACCCTGTACTTCTTTACCCGATTTTCTTATCGACTTCCGTTGCCCTCTGTGGCAAACAGCGGCTTCTTCGTCTCTGCATCCAGAAAGGAAATCGTCGTGTAAGGTGGCAGCTTTACTTTTGCCGCCAAATACGGATAGGAAATCACTTGCGGGTACATTCTACCCGGATCAGGGAGCGTTTGTTTGACATACACAAAAACCTGCTCCAAGCTCTGCTCGACTTTGGTTACTTGCAGTCCGTAACCGGGATTCGGTGATGGGCCGCGAGCGATGACATACAGATCCCCTTGCTTGTGAATACCTTGCTGTTCTTTTACCGAGTCAATAAACGTACGTTCCTGTTCTGTCAGTTTATCCGCATCGACAAGCGTAAAAGCACTCTCTTCCCCAGCCATCACAATTTCCACCGCCTTTTTCTCGGCATTCCACGTGATTTGATGTCCGGCCTGCTCTGCCATCCATCTCAGCGGCAAATACACTTGCTTGTCACGCACGATTGCGCCCTGCCCATCTAGTAGCCACTTGCCATTCAACGCTACTTTTCCTGTAACGAGGTGGAACGTCAGCGTACCTTTCGCCAGCTTCATTTCCCCATTCGTTGCATCCTGTTTCCAAGAACCTTCCAAAATCCTGCTCGCATCCTCTGCGGAGACATACGTACGCTGCTGGACGAGAAGCGGTGCTTTTACCAAGGGAGCTTGCTCTCCGTTTACCAGTATCGGAGCTGTCGTTATTTGTGGTGTGCTAGACACTGCCGCCTGCACAGGATAAGCCGCCAACACTTGCAGTGTGAGGGCAACAGCCAAAATCGATTTGCCTTTCATTGATGTTCCTCCATCCCTGATCATCATTTTCGTCATTCTTTACTTGTTAGACATAGGTTACCTCTGATTCGTTTCACTATGACTGAGATTGGCGAGAGATTAATGCAAAAGCCAATTTCCCATGACCAGAACAACCGGGATGGACAAGAGCGCCAGCAAGGTAGAACAAACCGTCGTCATGGCACCCATCTCCTCATCCGCCGCATAGCGCCCGAACAAGATCGAGGCTAATGTCAGGGTGGGCATTGCTACTTGCACGAGGGAAACGCTGACAATATCGCTGTCGATTTGAAAAACGGACAAAAGAAATGCCGTCATCAGCGGAAAAACAACTAGTTTAAACGTAAGTGGCATGCTCAAAAGCTTCAGGGATACTTGCGGTTTGTTGCGCAAAAACATGGGCAAGAGCATACCAATATACATCATGGCTAGCGGAGAGGCGAGCTTGGACAGCGTTCCAAACAGCTGCTTCACAGGCTCAGGCGGCACAAACCCGATGATGGCAGAACCGAGTCCGAATACAATCGCGATCATCGGAATGTTGATGAGTGTTTTGAGCCCTTTCAAGGAAAAGCTTCCTTTTTCCTGGAGCATCATCACACCCACTGTCCATAGCACAACATCCACCCCTGCGTCGAAAATAGCCGCCAAGAGCGCCCCTTTTGGCCCAAACAATGCCGCACAAAGCGGCAAACCGATGAATCCAGTATTCCCCAAGCCGGACAAAAGCGCGATCTCCCGACGTTTTTTCACAGGAAGCGGTAGTGCACGCGCACCTAACCAGCCGATAAAAATGCCCAAGCAGTTCAGGATAATGGAAATGAAGAATATTGCAAAAATTTGGGTTAACATATGTTGATCAATGGTTGTCTGAAAGATCCCGTCTAAAATAATGCACGGCATGGCAACGTTTACAATAATCGTGATGACGAGTTGGCGGGAGTCCGCAGTCAAGGGTTGCCGGTAGCCGATTAAGCTACCGATCCCAATGATGACGGCCATGATGAGGATGGACTGCTGCAACGTTTGTAGTTCCATGCTGCCCTCCTGCCTACATTTCTACCGGAAGCCATTCGAGTTCGCTCGGCTCCCCTTTTTCACATGTTCGCAGCAAATCCCCGCATAAAGGAACAACCTGCTCAAGCGGAACACACCAGGAAAGGGGAAAGGCAACCTCACTACCCTCGATGACGAGCGTGGACATCACCGCCGATTGCTTGTCTGCCGCAAGTACAAAGTGCTGCTCCGCCGGCTCGTGTTCTTTCCATTGCACCAATACTTTGCCGTTATTCCCGCCTGCGACGACCAAATCCACATGGTCGCCATACGCTGCGTGAACCAACGTCCGCGTTACTCCATCCAACTGAGCGATTTCCTTCAGCACTTCATGCCAAGCTACATGCTTTTGCTCCATTCCACTTCCATCTGTATACATACGCCAGTCGTTTAACATGTTGATTGACTCCTTTTGTCGGTGCGCTCTCCTATGAAGAACAAGCACGTCATTGCTTGTAGGCCTTTCAATTCGTACTAATTGTACGCTTCTTGACGAGGAACCTCAACCACTACTTATGCGCCAAGTTTTCGTCTCAAGCACATAGCTACTGCATGAATGGAGAATCTTAAAAGGGATAAAAAGTGTAAACGTTCTGTAGTGGTGGGGAGGAAACAGGAGAAAACGCTCAGATTCTTGTCCCACCCGCTGGGGGATTCACTGCCCGCCTCCATGCAAAAAGCGAAACCGCGTCCAAAGTGGTCCTTTCAGGATGTATTTCAGAGGTGGACGCTTAAAGGCGTGTTTCGCTTTTTGCATTCCGTCTCGGTCGGTGTACCAAAGATCTTCGCTGTTTTCTCCTGTTTCCTCTGCGAGCTTTCCATGTGTTCCCGAATTTTTAAATCCTAAAAAGTAATGAAGAATCACATCTGTTACGTTAGAGAAGAATATTTCCAGACGTAGCGACTTGTGGAGTCCTACCGAGCGGAGAAGGGATTTGCGGGCAAAAGAAACGCAACGTGCCCGAGCGACGAAGCGGCTACCACTTTTGCGTTTCCCCGCAAATCCCTTCGGAGCGTACAGTCTCAGCCCCCAGCAGGACGGAGCCTGGAGCCTAGACTGGAAATATTCTTCTCTTCACCGCAGCTACATAGAAGCTTATCCTTTTCAATTCATAGTAATCAAATGGGATTTAACAATTTAATCATTGACAAAGGCATGAACGACCACTACTATGAATCCATGAAATCCGATTAACATAAAGGGGATTACAACATGAAAAAAGTCATTCTGTCTACTTTACTTTCTTGCCTGCTACTGGGAATGGTTGGCTGTAGCACTTCCGGTTCTCCTTCTCAGCCGAATAATACGACTCCGCCTGCTGATCAAGCAGCTTCGCAAAACTTGCTAGAAAAAGTGAAAGCCGAGAAAAAACTCGTCGTTGGTACGGAAGGTACATACTCTCCGTTTACGTACCATGATCAGTCGGGCAAATTGACCGGTTACGATGTGGAGGTTGTCACGGAAGTTGCCAAGCGACTCGGTGTAGAGCCTGTATTTCAGGAGACCCAGTGGGATGCCATGTTTGCTGGTCTCGACTCCAAGCGCTTTGACGTCATTGCCAATCAGGTAGGAATCCGTCCTGATCGTCAGGAAAAGTACGATTTCTCCAAGCCATATACGACTTCCCGTGCGGTTTTGGTGACTCACAAGGACAATAACACCGTAAAAGACTTCAAGGATATCAAAGGATTAAAAGCCGGACAATCCATGACGAGCAATTACGCTGACCTTGCACGTGCCAATGGGGCAGAAATCGTCGGTGTAGACAACTTCAATCAGGCGATTGACCTGATCGCACAAAAACGCGTGGACGTCGTGCTCAACGATAATTTGTCAGTGCTTGATTTCCTGAAACAAAAGCCCGATACGCCAATCAAAGTCGTGGCGAAAAATGCAGAAGGCCAACCAACCGCTTTCATGTTCCGCAAAGGTAGCACGGAATTGATTGATGCGATTAACAAAGTGCTCGATGAGATGCAACAGGACGGCACCCTTTCCAAAATTTCCGTCAAATGGTTCGGCGAGGATATCACGAAGTAATTCTTAAACCTGAAGAAAACCATTATCGAGGAGAACTCAAGAGGGAGCGACCGCGTTTATATGGTACGTTTTCATGCGCCTAAGAATTTAAATAAATTCTTAGGCGTTGACAAAATTGTCTGTCCCTTTTAGTATGTTCCTATTCAAATTCACATCGGTTTAGTGGGGGTTAATTTATGAAAAAACTATTATTTTCCCTTCTCGCTTCCACTCTGTTAGTCGCATTGGCAGGTTGCGGGTCGTCTTCAACGGGACAGCCACCGCAAAATAGTGCCGCTCCTGCCCCAACAGAAGAGAAAAAAGAACAAAACTTGTTGGAAAAAGTAAAAGCCGACGGTAAAATTCTGATCGGAACCGAGGGCACATACGCGCCGTTTACGTTCCACGATCAGTCTGGCAAGCTGACGGGCTATGATGTGGAGGTCGTGACAGAGGTAGCGAAGCGCATCGGTGTTGAGCCTGTGTTTCAAGAAACACAATGGGATGCGATGTTCGCTGGACTTGACTCCAAGCGCTTTGATGTCGTAGCGAATCAGGTAGGCATTCGCCCTGATCGTCAGGAAAAATACGATTTCTCCAATCCATATACTGTATCCACAGCGGTCCTTGTCACCCATAAAGACAACACGACCGTAAAAGGCTTTGAGGATATTAAAGGTTTGAAAGCAGCGCAAACATTGACGAGCAACCTCACCGATATCGCGAAGAAAAACGGAGCGGAAATCGTCGGTGTGGAAGGCTTTAACCAAGCGATTGACCTGCTTGTTTCCAAGCGTGTAGACATTACGATCAACGATGGGATTTCCCTGTTGGACTTCATGAAGCAAAAGCCTGATGTTCCTATCAAAATTATCGCAAAAGATCCGAACGTAGCGAAAAACGGTTTCCTCTTCCGCAAGGACAGCGCAGAGCTGGTTGATGCATTCAACAAAGCACTGGATGACATGACGAAAGATGGTACCCTTGCAAAAATATCAGAGAAATGGTTTGGTGCAGATGTCTCTAAGTAGCTTCTTTGAAAACCCAGAACGCCTGAACCGATGGATCGATATCGCGCAAAGCTCCTTTCTTCCCCTGTTGAAAGGAGCCTTGCTCTATTCTTTAACAATCGCCATCGCTGCCTTTTTCATTGGTCTAATCTTAGCGGTTCTCACTGCGCTTGCACGTCTATCCGGCATAAAGCCGCTGATTGCCATCGCCCGCTTTTATGTATCGATCATTCGCGGTACCCCTTTATTGGTCCAATTGTTCATCATTTTTTACGGATTGCCGAGCATCGGCTTGATGATCGATCCGATACCATCGGCAATCATCGGCTTCTCTCTCAGCGTAGGTGCCTACTCCTCCGAGGTAGTACGTGCCGCGATCTTGTCCATACACAAAGGACAATGGGAAGCAGCCTACTCCCTGGGGATGACCTACTGGCAAGCACTGCGCAGAGTCGTGCTCCCTCAGGCAGCTCGCGTCTCCATTCCTCCTTTGTCCAATTCGTTTATTAGTTTGGTCAAGGATACTTCGCTGGCTTCGGTCGTTCTGGTTCCGGAGATGTTTCGCAAAGCCCAGGAAGTCGTTGCTGCGACATATGAGCCGCTGCTCGTCTATGTGGAAGCGGCCCTTATCTACTGGGTGATTTGTTTCGTACTCTCCATTATCCAGGATCGCATCGAAAACAAGCTGGACCGTTATGTCTAAAAAGCAGGTGAAAACGAATGATTACGATCACGGATGTGCATAAACAATTCAACACCTTACATGTGCTCAAAGGAATTTCCCTCTCGGTGGAAAAAGGAAAGGTAGTCGTTATCATCGGTCCTTCTGGCTCCGGGAAGACAACCTTGCTTCGCTGCCTGAATGCACTTGAGGTTCCGACCAGCGGCAGCGTCCAAATTGGCGACGTCAAGCTGGACTTTTCCAAAAAAGTAGAGAGAACAAGTATTCCGAAGCTGCGTAAGCAGACAGGGATGGTGTTCCAAAACTACAATCTGTTCCCTCACATGACAGCCGTTGAAAATGTCATGGAGGGGCCTGTCACTGTCAAAAAGGAAGACAAAGAAAAAGCACGCACGAAAGCCGTTGCTCTCCTGAAAAAGGTCGGTCTCGGCGACAAGCTGGACCATTTTCCGGCACAGTTGTCTGGCGGACAGCAGCAGCGCGTAGGGATTGCGCGGGCATTGGCGATGGACCCGCAAGTCATGCTATTTGACGAGCCTACCTCCGCTCTCGACCCGGAGCTCGTTGGCGAAGTGTTGAAGGTGATGAAGGAGCTTGCCCAGGAAGGAATGACAATGATCGTTGTCACGCACGAGATGGGGTTCGCCCGGGAAGTGGCCGACGAAGTTATTTTCATGGACCAAGGCGTCATCGTGGAGCGAGATACACCTTCCCATTTGTTTGCAAAGCCGCGTGAGGAACGCACACGTCAGTTCTTGCAGCATTTGAAGTAGTGACCAGAAAAAAGACTCTGTCTCTCGTATTAAGAGCACAGAGTCTTTTCTTTGTACGATTGCCTTAATCATCAATGAAACAAATCACTAGAAAAATAATAATGAGAATCCAAATGAACCCGCCACCAAAAAAGAAGCCACCGCGATTGCAACCCATAATCTTCCTCTCCTCTCATTGAGATCAGATGGAAGCACCGATCAGCTGACAAGGATCAGTACTCCATTCAGCTTATGAAAACCGCATCTCTCCTGTATGGATGCCTGTCTATCCCAGCGATCAAAAAGAAAAAAAACGGGTGCCTGCCCCTCGGCCTTTATACAAAACCTAAAATTAACAAATGCTTCATGTTCTCTCTACTCTTCCTTAACATCAGACATCTATCATGAATGTGTCAGACCCTACGATGGACATTACGTCCTCCATTTCCGCCCGAATAGCCCCCTTCTACATCGGGCGGGCTTTTTTTCTTTGCCGCAAACCTATAAAATATGGATAAATAGACCATTTTTTAGCGGAGAGAGGGAATTACTTCATGGAAGAATATAAACGGGCGTTAGCGCAATATATTGACGCTACCAATACACATGACTTTGCCAATGTAGAAAAAGTGCTTCATCCGAATGCCATTTACTGGTTTTCTGACAAGACGTGTACATCCATGAGTGAGATCCGCGCTTACTTTGAAAATGCATGGCATCTGATCAAGGATGAAGTCTATGCAGCTACGGATGTCCAGTGGATTGCTGTCGATCAAAGATCCGCTAGCTGTGTATATACGTATCAATATCAAGGCTATTACAACGGGGAATTCGTCAAGGGAAGTGGTAGAGCCACGAATATTTTTACGAAAACAGAGACAGATGAATGGAAGCTCATTCATGAGCATTTGAGCGGCAAAGTTGAGTAAGAAAAAAATAAAAGCCTCGCTAGGAAGAAAGGCTTTCTTGGTAAGTCGAGACCCCTTTTGGTAGGGGTCTCATTTCTTTTTTTATCCATTAAAAAGGAATTCGTTCTGAATGAATCACATACTGATGCTGTGCAGCCCACTCTTGGAGACCATCCCAGAATGCTTCGCAAGCGGTAACGATTTTTGCTGGATCAGTCAAATCCCCCGTCATTACCAAGCTGGCTACCTGATCGAATCCAGCCGGACGATGCGGCAATTCCAGCGCTTCTGGCAAAACCTTGGCCCCTGTTGAGTATAGCTGTCGGTTATGCAGCCCGATCAACATCGCACCGTATTGGGCAAACTCCATAGCCAAATAGGGCAGATAGGTGTGGGGGCCGTTTAGATTTACGTTTCGCAGCTTGCCAATAAACTCATACATTTCCCCTACGAGAATACCGTTGATATTCTCTGTGAACGCTTCCTGCGACGGTGATTCTGCTGCTTTTTTGAGCGTTTCAAAAAAGCCCTTCGGATCGTACAGACTGAGCGGAGAAAAGAATGGGCCATGTGTCAGCGGCCAATCATCCTCGACAGTAGCAGCAGTGTTCAGCAAAACATCTGCACTGCACACATTCACTTCCGCCTTCCAAGGTCCCGCTGACCATTCGTAGCTAAATTCTATTTCTTCCCCTGTTTCTTCTAGTACACAAAACATCTCGATATCCGAATAAGGGCCGTCTGTCCCGCGAGAGATGGAACCATACACCCCAATGGCCAGAACCTTTTCTTTGTACACTTCATGCAATCTCGCAGCAATTTCTTGGCAGGTTTGAAATCGTTCACTTCGAGAAATTTTTACAGGTCCATTCATGTTCATTTACGTACATCTCCCTTGAAATAATGTGAGGTGAGCTGACACAAATACATGAATGGAGGACCTCGGGATTAACGGGGGACTTTTTTTGGATGCATGTGAACTTCCTCCCATCGACCAGATCGTACTGTTCGTCATGATATGCATTTATTTTACCAAGGAAAGGAAAATCTTACGAGTGATTATTATTGATGGCGGAAGCCTGGGCGTTGTCGATGGCCGATTGAATATACGCTTGTAGCGTATCGATGAAGGTACGAGCCGCGAACCCCATATATTTGTCCTTGCGATAAACCAGACAGATGTCTTGGCTGGGTGTCGGATGCAAGAGATTGATGATCGCAATCTCGTCGTCGTTTACGTTTTGCAGCAGTAAGCTAGGCAGGATACAGCCCCCGATCCCCTTTTTTACAAGACTCAATTGAGACTGGAGTGTAGTTGTTTCGATATGAGGCTGCAAACGAAAGCCTTCCTGTATGCAATAGCGATTGATGAGCTGTCTTGCTTGATGATCCGGCGGAAACATTACCATTTTCACATCTTGAAGCTGACCAAACTTAATTGCCTTTTCCTTGGCGAGTGGATGTGCGCGATGAACGGCAAGCGCGAACTCTTCATGAAATAGCGGAATGACAGTGATTCTCTCATCCGGCTCAGGTAACACAGTCACGCCCAAATCAATCTCGCCGGATGTGATTTGCTCCACGATTCTTGTAGACTCTATGACGGATAAAGATGTTTTCGGATACAAGCGGTGGAATTCTACAAGAAGAGCATCAAACAATAAATCGGCATCGCCAGGCAAGACACCGATCGTAAGCGTGCCCCCTTCGTTGTTTTTCATGGCAGCAATCGCTTCGCGTGCGTAATCGATATGGGAAAAAACATGCCGACTCTGTTCCAGCAATACCTTTCCTGCTTCTGTCAGTGTGATTCGCTTGCCTAAACGGTCAAACAGCGGGACACCCAGCTCACTCTCTAAAAACTTGATTTGCTGGCTGAGATTGGACTGCGAGGTACACAGCTTTTCTGAGGCCCGGGAAAAATGCATTTCCTCACATATTGCCATAAAATACTCCAATTGCCTGAGCTCCATTGCTTCACCTCTTGCGTCCATTATCATTTTTACTAATCATTCTAATCGGAAAAGCATGATTGTTCCGTTTTCCCCTACGACGTACACTTTAGTTGACGGTAAGAGCGCTGTCAATCATAGGAAAATGATAGGGAGGTTTGTCTCATGTCTCAAAGCATGATCGCTACAGCCACATCCGTTCGTCAAATTGGCCTGCAACAGATTCCATTGATTCCTGAGGAGCTATTGGATGTTCAATCCCCCGCTTTTTCAAATACACTTCGCTGGAATATCGGGCATATCGTCTTTTGTTTTCAACATTTCCTGTCCATCGGCTTGCCTTACCAATCTGACCTGCCCGCTTCTTACGCGACTCTTTTTCAGACCGGAACGAAGCCTGCTGACTGGACGACTGCACCACCCTCGAAAGATGAGCTGATTCACTACCTATCCGTACAGCTAGATCTGCTGGCCTCCGTCACCCCTGGCGAGCTAGAAGCAGCTTTGCCTGCCCCCATTACTATGGGTCCCTTCCAGTTTGCGACGGTAGGCGAAGTCTTTAACTTTGCCGTCATGCACGAATCCATCCATCTAGGGATCATTTCCAGCATGGTAAAAGTCATAGCGCAGGAAGCAACAGCAAAGTAGTTGCAAAAAAACGAGACCATTCGAAGGTCTCGTTTTTTCGTTTATTCGAACCGAGTGAACTTTTCTTCGGCAGGTGTGCGCGTGCGTGCTGCTGGTACATTTTCCTGATCAAAAAAGCCAAGGTGCAGGAAACCAACGATTTTCTCTCCTGGCGCAACACCCAAGATAGCGTGTGCCTTCGGGTCCCAGTTGTGCGCGTTTGTTTTCCAGACGACGCCTAATCCACGCTCCCATGCGAGCAACTGGAAGTTTTGAATGAGAGCAGCCGTCGCACTGAAATCTTCTTCCCATTGTTTTTGGCGCGGATCTTCTTTCATGATCACGACCAAATAGGCTGCCGGCTGGTTGTACATGTCTCTGCGCGCCTGATGGGCTTCTGGAGGATAGCAGGTGATCAGCTTCTCCACAAACGCTTCTTTTTTCTCTGAAGATACAAACAAAAATCTCCACGGCTCACGAATACCATGGTTCGGCGCGTATACGGCGTCATTCAACAGCTCCAGAACAAGTTCTTCGGACACAGTATCTGGTTTATAGTCTTTTTTAATAGAGCGGCGCTCTCGAATGATTTTGGCAATGGACACAACGGTCACCCTCTTCTTTTAGACTTTGCACTTTGATAATGGTTATCAGTCTTATTCAGAACATATGTTATCGTGTACACTCGTCAAAATCAAGTAAGAAGTAAACGAAACTGCACACCACGCTTTCAAGGATATGGTAAACTTTTGGACGAGGAGGGATGTAGCTTGGACAGACAGCGCCCAGCTCTCATAAAGCCCGGATTTTTCAGTATCGATGCGCCAGCAGACAGGCGACGCAACGAATTTGACTTTCATAATGAAGCGTTACTTTTCCACCAGCAGCCCGTCGATTTTGTTTTTTTCGGCGATTCCATCACGCATTGGTGGGATCTCGCTACCTTTTTTGGCCGGCCAGATCAGACGATCGTCAATCGTGGAATCGGCGGTGACACAACCGAACAAGCACGCAGACGTTTTGCCGCGGATGTCCTTCAATTAAAGCCACGTTATGTGGTGATCATGATCGGGATTAACAATACGTGGGCACTGGATACATTCTTGCCTTCCGACCGACTGACACCCCAAGAGATTTGCCAGCAGGTGACCAGTGATGTAGAAGCAATGGTGCATGCGGCTCTCGAGCAAGGCATTCAGCCCATTCTTTGTTCCCTTTTGCCTACATGCATGGACCGATACGCACGCAACCGTGAACGAAATGAGCTCGTCATCACTATCAATGAACGTTTTCAAGTGATTGCTAACCAAACAAACTGTCTCTATGTCGATTATCACTCCCGCATGACGGACGCAGATGGCATCACACTGCTCAAGGAATTGGCTGACGACGGGCTTCATCCGCATGTCCTCGGCTACCAGCTCATGGCGACCGTTTTGCGCGATACACTTTCTGCACATGACATCTCAATTGGCACACCATCATAAATAAAAAAAAGGATGCGGCTTTTTATGCCCATCCTTTTTTACTGCTTATTCCGGTCGTCGGTCCGTCAGCCAATGCCCACCTGCGATTTTGCCCACTGATGCCATCAAAACAGTCAGATGGGACGTGCCGTCAATGCCTAAATATTCGTTCATGTCATGATCCATCCAGTGACCAATCGTCGTTACCCCAAGCCCCAATCCGTTTGCTACCAAATGCAGATTTTGCGACACGTGCCCGGAATCCCACCAAATATAGCGGTACGCACGTTCTTTGTATTTGTCTTTCGTGCGATCCACCATTGCTGTCCAAACGAAATTGACAGCAGCCCGTCTCGTCACTTCTTGTTCTTCCGTGAACAGATAGGCAATCTCGGACGTGTCTTCTTTCTTCAGTTCTTCCAAGCACCAATTCTGTACATCCAGGTGATACAGGCCCTTCTCGAGTCCCTCCACGTTGTTGATCATCAGGTACGTCTCAATCGGATACAGGGCCCCGGCAGACGGCGTCGTGCGTAATTGATAGTCTCCCATATCATCTGTGATACCCTGTGTACCCCACAGCAAGAGATTCAATTCGTTAAGCGTCATAGGCTGCTTCAAGAAATTACGCTTGGATCTTCGATTGGCGAGAACCTCCCACAAATCGACGGACGCCGGAAACTGCGGCTTGCCCAATTCTATGCGGGCAAATACCTCTTCATAGCGCAAATACGTCGCCGGTCTTTTGGAAAAATCGTAACGAGAGGCCCAGCCTTTTTCCAGCTCGCCTACCCGGTAAGAGGTCGCCTCGATAAATTCATTTGCAATTCGCTGCCATTCGGGATGCATCTATGTTCCTCCTCGTATGTTCTTGGTGGTGATGTCTTTTACTATACGAAGCTCTTTTCCATTAGTAAAACAATGATTTATAATATCTTTCATAAGATAAAACTAATGAAAAGGAACGTGGAGACATGACGCTTACCCAACTGCAAGTGTTTGTCACCGCAGCAAAAGCTGGTAGCTTCACGCGGGCAGCAGAAGAAATCGGCTTTACGCAATCCGCCGTCTCGCAGATGATTCAGTCCCTGGAAAAAGAGCTAGGCGTCAGTCTTTTTCAGCGTAGTCGCAGCGGGATCACTCCGACGAGCATCGGAGAACGGATGCTTTCGCACGCTCGCGACATTTTAAACATCACATCCTGCATGACGGAGGAAGCAAACGTGGCCCGTGGGATTTCATCCGGCACCTTGCGTATTGCCTCGATCCCCAGCGTCGCCTCCCGCTTTTTGCCCGGACTTTTGGGCAGCTTTCGCAAGCGGTTTCCGGCTGTGGACATCCTGCTTTTGGAAGGCGACAGTGATGAAATTAGCAACTGGCTGCACAGCTCGGTTGTCGACATTGCTTTTACCGTTATGCCTGATAAGGAAATGCAAACGTTGCCGCTCCTGCAAGACGAAATGATGGTCATTTTACCAGATACCCATCCGTTGAAGGACAGTCAGACCCTTCGTTTTTCCGAAATTGCAGAGCGTTGTTTTATCATGCCAAAGGATGGCTGCATCCGAAAAATGCTGCAAGAGAATCACATCACTCCAACGGTTACATTTGAAGTGCGTGAGGTGTATACGATTTTGACCATGGTGCAGGAGTATATTGGCGTCACCATCATGCCTGAGCTGTACATGCCACCTGTCATCCCCAAAGTCGTCGCGATTCCTCTGTCGCCGCCGATTACAAGGGAAGTGGTGCTCGCGGTGCGCAACTGGCAGTCGATCTCCCCACTCACGGCAGAATTCGCCGTTCACAGCCAGCAATATGTAAAAGGCATGGATTTCACGCCAACAAGCAAGTAGTCACACGAACAAAGCCCTCGCCTATTGGGATGGGCGGGGCTCTTGGTGTGCGAGAAGCTCTGTTAGCCATTTTTCAAATTTATTGGCACTCATAATTTCATGGGTAATAAATTCGCCATCATAAAACAAGCCAAAGGTCGTCCATATGGCAGGCGCGTTCTGTGCTGCTTCCCTCGTTGTCAGCTTGTAAGTATGAAAGGGAACACTTTTCGCTTCCGCTACTTTACTCAGCTCTTCCAAAACACCACCAGCAAATGGACATTGCGCTGTGTAATAAATGGTGACGCCTTTGTACTTTAAAGAAGTTGTTCCTGTTTTCTTAAAGGACGGCATAGCTGCTTGTCCATTCCATTTCCATGTCACTAATTGAAAATAAGGTTCTGCTTGGTCTGCCAGCTCAAACCCCATATGTTCAAAAAAGCGTCTCTCGCTCAAATATGGGTACTTGTTCTTCCCTACGATATGAACGATTCCGTCCATGCCACGTTTGACGGCATCTTCCTTGCAATGATGCAACAATTGCTTCGCATACCCGTTCTCTTTATATCTGCCGGACACCCACAAACAGTTGATATACATATAATTGGGTGCTTCAATCGGCACCCATGCCATTTCCGCAGGCAAGTACTCAATAAATACTTTTGCTCGCTCATCCAAGCGATAAAAAACCAAACCTTCATCCATTCGCTCTGTCAGCCACTTCTTCTTCTCAGCTACTGCACTCTCGTATTGTTTTGCACCTAATGCACAGCATATGTGCTCCGTTTCTATGTTCTTTTTCGAGATTTCTATATACCCCATTTTTTATCGCCTCCACCTTTCCTCTGCTTTTAGAATAAAATCGGCGATTCTGGATAAAAATGGTTGTTCTTTTAGTAGCCGAATAGTTGTGTATATTTTACCACTTCCTTACTGATATGGAAAAGAAAGCAGAAGCATTTGTAGTACCAGTAGCCATCGAAGGCAATTGCGTGCGAATTTAAAGCTCTATTTCACCTGCTCGATCTTGCTCCAGATGAACAAGTGGAACAGGAGAGTAGATAAACGTATCCCCGTCGTTTTCAAGCTTGTACATGATACAAAATAAAGCTGAACCTCTATGATCGCCACTCGGTATGGAGAAAATCATGGCTGGACAGCGCAGCTCAGCAGAATGAACGCTTGCACACAGATCTTTATAAGTCACAACAGCAAGGTTGTCGACATCAGCGAGATGCTGTTGACAATCCCCGATAACTTGCCTGTAATACTCTATATTCTGATGATACTTATTCGCAAAGCTCTGCTTATACTCCTCAATGCTAAGAAAGCAACACTCCCAATCCAAAGGTGGGATACTTAACACATAGCGATAGAACTTCAACTTTCGGATTCCTCCTTTTTTGAAATCGAGCTATTATACGCGATCATTAAAGCATATAGGTTTTTCGGAAGGATCCATCCCGAAGTCTTAGACTACCGCTGTGTTATTGAGCTATCGTCCGTTAGTTAAATAACAGCTTTAACTGGTGATACGGTTCACCTTAACCGGTTTATCAGCGATTATTTTATCTTACTTTCTCTCTATCTTCTATTCTGAACTTCACTTCGATTTTTAGTTAAAATTTTTACAAATATCATCTATCACCATAGTAATTTTCTATAAAACAAAGTGTTTTCCATTCATTTTGTATCATTTTTTGTAAGGTAGCTAATATAATTGATAATCCAAAATCACAATATTCTATTATAATTGCCTGATACTCACTACACTTATCATCCAAAATTTCATTAGCTAAGGGAGTTGCAATATCTAATTCTCCATGAACAAAACGACTTCTCAGATCATAAAATTCGTTAATTTTCTTCTTATATTTACGTTTAATATCATCCGAAATACCTAAAACTAAAGAAATTCTCTCTATTAACGTTTTATTTATTTGTGCTTTTGGAGTATCATATAAAGCCTCTAAAGCAAATGAAATCCAGATTAATTGAGTTGGACTTACTTTATCCTCTTTGCAAAGATGTAAAATCGAAAATAAAGCCCTTTCTGTTCTATTTTGTGCAATTTGCCTATAGCCAAAATTTAATGTTTGTATCCAATTCCACACCCTACTTATTTCAATTGAACTTATCGTTGGCCAACCATTGTCAGTACTTTCAATCCAAGCGCTTTCAATACAAGAAGAGGAATACTCATAAATTTCAAAATTAGAATTAACCTGTAACTCCCTACTAAAGGGATTAAAAGAGCCTGGGGTTGCTATATTCATTGCAAGAAAAAATTGAAATATCAAGTTTTCTATATGGTAGTCAATGACTCTCCTTTCTGCGTCTGTAAGATTAGTTTGATAATTATCGTTTCTTAATAATTTGATGTTGCATTCCAAATCTATATATTTCTCCTCAATCACTTTTTTTACAAATTTTTCATCAATAAGCCTAGTAGAAAAATAATCATTATTGATAGTATTTTCAATTATTTTTGACGTATGGTCTCCCCAATTAAAGTAAATTTCAATTCTACCATCAAGAGTATTAATTTTTACCTCTGATAAGGTATTCGGGACCTCTCCCCAAACTCTAGTAAAAGCCTCCGTGATAAAATTATGATTAGCGAATTCCCTATCAAACATTGGAAACCTTACTTTTACTAGTTTTTTGATGAAAGTCATAGAAAGCCTACCTCCTTACGATAGCTCAAAGTCCTGTATAGGCTGTTAAGTGACATTTAATTCAATCAGAGTGTAAAACTTTCAATGATTCTTTTCAATCTTCTTACTAGTTCATCATAAGTAACGATATCTACAACGTTCTTGTACTTTCTTTTTATTATTTCTAAGTCATGACGTTGTTCATTATCCAGATCGTTTTCTCTTCCAAGTATTAATATTGCATTAGGGTTTGTTATTGTAATTTGTAAATTCTCAGGGAGACTTTTCTTGTATCGTTCGGTAAGGACAGATTCGCCTCTTTTCCCCCATTTATTTAAGTAAAACAAATATTTTTCTATCTGCATTATAGTTCCAGATAGTTCTTTAAGTGGTATATGGTTATCTCTATATTTATTTTGTGAAATAATGCTATTTTGACTTGGTTTCTTTATTTCAACAATATCAATATTACCGTTTGAATCAATCAACATATAGTCAAGTCTTCTTGATTTTCCAGTATATTCATCTTGGAACTGTACCTCATCTATTACTGATATATATTTCGGATATATCAGCAGTAAGATATCAATTATTTCACTTTGCCAATCTTTTTCTGAAAAACCAAGTTCATTCTCAAGCATATACTCTAGCCTTTTCAAGATCTTGGTGTACTTTACAGTTTCATATTCAAAAAAGGTAGATCGTAAAGTAGATTTCATCATATCAACGGCTTTATTCGAAACATATGAATTATAGTCTTCAGTAAAATCTTTTTTTATACCTATGTACTCTCTTAAAACGTTGTCTATTCTTGACAAAGAGTATTTTCTTAGTTCAGTTGAGTTGGGAAATACACTCAGTAGTTGCTCGAAAATTTCAATTTTCAAATCTAGTTGATTAGGTCCAATATACAAGTCATTCTTTATTACATTTGCAACTTGCCGAAAAATTGAAATGTTATTCCATGTTTTAAACATTGCAACTCTAAATTTTATATCTTTATGAATATATAATTCTTGATTTATCCCGAGAGCATTTTTATTAATTTTGAAATAATCACCTTCAATTTTTGCGAAACGAAACTGTATTTCGTCATATGAAATATAATCTTCTTCATCTTGAGGAACGTATACATCTTCTTTAAAAAAAGTGAATGTTTTCCCAATTGTAATTTTTTTATTATTCTCAAAGGCATCTTCTATCCATGATATTCCCCCCATCGGTGAGTAGCATAGAACTAATTGCTCTTCAATTTTTTTAAAATATATCATACGTTCTCCTTTTCAAATATCAAATAACATTTAGGTCATTCACGACGTCTGCATGATCTAGTCTTCTTCAAAACTCCACTTGGTGAGCAAGGGACGAATGGTCTAAAGCGTAAGTACCGTCTCGAAAGCACTTACCTATATTTCATGATAACACCAAATGGAAAATGGTGGGCAATCTAAAAATCTCTGAATGCAAAGGTCAGCAGCTCTACTATTCCTTATAGCACTCACACAGAAATATTCTTATATCTCAATATCTTTTGACGTCACTTATGATAAGGCTCACCGAGTTTTTGATCAACGGCAACGATGAAAAAAAGGAAGAGGTTTTTTGCCCTCTTCCTTCCTCCCCTATCTAATTAAGATGTAGAACTATTCCAATGGTTAAACCAATAATCACTTTAGCCAAAACATCTGTCCAGAAGCACGTCGTAACTACCACTTTAGCCAATCGGTTTAACACTTGGTTTATTTTTTGTCTCATGCCACTTACCTCCATGTTTCCAATTGGTGTGGAGGAAAAAGAAGTAAGTGAGCAAGAATACCTTTCAAAACAAATGGGGTAAGCCATTTAGTGTAGTGGCAGTTAAAGACATTTTGAATAACCAGCTTTATATGGGCAGAATCTGTTTCAATAAACATGAGAACTGGTCAACCAAGAAACGAAAAGGCATCAATGCTGACTATATCGAGGTGTCTGGTGATCATGATCCCATTATTTCTGAGGAACTTTGGAACACTGTACAAGCCATGCACAAGACAAAATCAGAAAAGCGAGCATCAGTATTTCATGGTTCCTTCCCCTTTACTGGAGTTATGCGCTGCCCTATGGTTGGGCATGGGATGGTTGCCATTGGAAGCCAACCACAGATTACAGAAGATGTGGTAAGGGAACTTGGACAACGTCAAGAAGTGGGCAAAGAACCACTAGAGCAGGAATTGAAGCATCTGGACAAGGAATTAGAAGATACGCAAAATGGCAAAGCATATGATGCTGTACGAAAACGATATGCTTGAAGTTGAAATATTGAAAGAAAGTTTGCAAGAACTAAGGGAATTGGAACAACGGTTGAAGGTACAGAAAGCGGAATTGAGAGCAAGTTGCATGCTGGTGATGCCGCTCCGATACCGTTTGAGGTATTGAAAAACATGCTACGGGAGTTTCGGAATGTGTTTAAACGGGCTAATCATGTCAAAAGGAAGCATTTGTACATGCAATGATAAAGGAGATTATTGTGAAAGGGGATAGGAAAATAGATAAAGTTGGGTTGAAGTTTGATATTCCAATAAACACTTTACTCGTGGGATAGCAAGAAAATAACAAGGCGAAGCAAGTAACAGATGCTTCGCCTTACCCCTTGACCCAATTAGCTCTGAGAAAGTTATTCCGACTAAGGGATCAAACCTTTTTATATAACGGTTGATCCAGTTTACACAAAATTCTTTACACCCCCACCAAATATATTTTTGCTTAAATATTGTTTGAAATATTGATAAACTTCAACCCGCCATATATTCAATTGCTGCGTTTTTTATCATTTCTATCCTAACATCTTGAATATATTTCATTCTTAAGTCATCTAATTCAGCATCATAAACTTCACCTATATTAACAAATTTAAATTTTAATCTCTCAATTATTTTAGGAGAAAGCCTTAAATTATCTATACTATGGCTTCTAAGAATTTTATAGAGTGATTCACCTTCTGATACTTGAATCTTATGACCACATCTAGGACAAAAAGCAAAGGTTTCATCAGCAGTTTTATAATCACATTTTGAATTTGAACATTGATACTCATTACCATCTTTTAGATTTTCTATTAACTCTTTAAAACCCGGCGATGTCGGATAGTAAGCTTGATTTGTATCTTTATTAGTAGAGACATTGTTCATTTCGGAAATATCCCTAAGAATAAGATCGGTAAAGAGTAAACTTGGATTTAATGCCATATAATATCCATGTTGATTTTTCCCCAAGCTTTTTTTACTATAATCAATCATTATGATATTAGAATAGGCAAGTATATCAAACAATTGTGGTACTTGGTCATATAAAGTAGTTGATACATAAAAACCTGCAGATAACTTCTTACTGTTTTTCCTCTGTTTATTATTCCATTCCCTTAAGTTTGGAATAATTACTTCCTTCATAAGGTCTTCCGCAGCTTCAATATAATTTCTATATTTTACAAGTCTTTGCTTTAGAGTACTAAATTCTTTCCATTTACTATCAAAAACCGTTCTTAATGCGGCAATAACCTTTGGAATACTGATAGCTTTACTAAAAGCTCTTGAATTTTGCAATTCATCAATAATATGGAAGGAAAATCTTGGATTACCGTTACTACAAGCGCAAATTATGTCTATTACGGCTTTATTTACTGTTAGCTTATTCCAATAATCTAGGTCAAATTTTTGAATTCTTACCTTAAGAATATCCTTGATATAATTTAGATCTTCTAAATTTGTCGCCGCCCAATCCAACCTTAGCTCTTTAGCATCTTGGCCTTTTTCAAAATACTTCCCATAATTTGTTATACCTGGATATACAGCAGCTTTACAAGCTATCTTTGGATGCCTAAGTGCTTTAAACAATGTAAAGAACTTTTCCTGTTGGCTGAAAGAAAACACGTGTGCTGCTTCATCAAATAGTAGTACTATTCTCTCAAGATGAAAGTCTTTTATTAGATCAACAAGAAAGTTCTTAAAACTAGTCGGATTCTCAAGTATATTTACTAATTCAATAGAAGGTACGTTTTTACCTAGCGAACTATTATCTTCTATATCCCCTTTCTCTAATACTTGAATATAATCCGATAAAATCTTTGCATAATAGCTATAGTTATTTTTATTATTACTTCCAAATATTTTAGTTAGACGATCTTCTAGACGTTCAATACTTGCAGGTTTTAATTTAATTATATGCTCTAAAACCTCGTAAAGAATCTTCCCCATAGTCCATTGTAAGAAGGGGTCTAAGGATGTATTGACTACCTTAATTCTCTCAATTCTTATCGATTCTTCAAAGCTTACCCAAACTGCAAGAACACTATTTTGACCGAAGGTGTTCTTTGCAAGCAATTCCACCGATTTCATAAGCATGGTTTTACCACTACCACGACTACCTTCCAATAGGTACTGTTCAGTATCAAGTAATCGTTTAATCTTATCATCACTTCGTTCAATAAAATATTCCTGAATTAAACTGTCATCTAAACTCTCAGTTCTATCAACAATATAGTCCCCAAGAGAGTTTAATACCGTGGTCATAGCCTAATCACTCCAGAAAAGTTAGCTAGTTCTATAATTTCTTTGTCCTTTTTATCATTAAATCTAAGAATATACATTACTGTTACAATACTTAGAGTCCTTAAGAATTTTTCCTCATAAAATTTGAACAGTTGCTTATTGTACTTTATCTCCAAGCCATTTACTTTCGTTAAAGTTTTATAGCGACCATGTACAACATCGCTTAGTTCTGCATAAATCTTTTTTAAGAAAGTACTAACTGAGTTCTCACTAGTTTCTTCAGAGTCTATTGTTTCGTAGAAGGTTTTTATATATTTTGTTGTAAAAAACAAATGTTCATTAACTAACGTAGAAACATATTTGTCTGCTTTTAAATCATGTTGTTGGAAAAGCCTATACTCAATCTCATGGTCAAAAAAGTATAGTGCGCTACATGCAAGCTCTAGAACACTTCTTAATGCTAGTATCGCTAATCGATAAAATCCGCTTGATGCCGAGTGTACTGAAGAAATTGTATCGGAAATTATTTCATTCCATAGTTCGGCAACTTGTTCATTACCTTTGGTAATATTTTCATGAATAGTCATTAATGCATTTAGACTAGAGAGAATCTTATTAAAATCATTATCATTAATGGTCTGTTTTTGTATACTTACTACAGGTTCGATAAAACCGCTAATAAATGTTGCTTTTGTATAAGACATATGTATTCCCTTCTTCAACCATCTATAGCAATATTTTATATTACCAGAAATAATTGGACAACTCTTATATTACATAAAACTCTAAATACTGCTCCCCTATTATCATCACTTATTGTAAGGTTCCCCATGACTTGAAAATCTGCAATAACTATCTAAAAAAAACTGTAGCCGTTATTTATGATAAGGCTCACCGTAACGGGTCGGACGGGCATTTTCTACTGGTATGAAATAAGGCTATCACAACAATAGCTCCATGGCTGCGCGTTCTTTATCCGCAATCTCGAGCAACAGCTTAGACGCGTGCACGAGCTCTTGGTGCTCACCTGTTCTTCCTGCATGGTCGATTGAAGCAGACACGCTAACCCACATTGGAGCGATCTCTGTAAACATAGAGTGGGCTTGTTCGATCCTCGGGTCCTCCAGCCGATCAGCACATTCTCTCAAATAATCCCTATACAGATTCCGAAATAAAGCGCCGCCAGTTCCCGCCCGCTCCATTAGCGTCGCGGTAAGACATAAATCATGTTCGAAATTGTTGCTGCGAGAAGGCCATTTCAAGATTTCATTGCTCATTTTAACAACGCCTCTATTGCCAATATTCTGAATGGGCGGGTTCAGATAGTCATGCGCATTCATGGTCAAGGATTCGCGCATAGCAGAAACAAGCGGAAGCAATGCGTCGTTTGGCTCGATCGTAAAGGAACGATTCCGGGAGCTCATGGGTCCCTTTGCATTTCTGGCAGCGGCCAAGCTTGTCAAACTCGTCTTCACTAGTCCACCCTGTTGTCTGGTGTCCGCCAAGTAGGCGTATTCGTCATCTATACCGTAAAGTACCGCATAGTGACCGGCGAAGTGCACTTTGTTCGTAAAATAATCCAAGTAATAGGCATCTAATTTAAGCCCAACCGGAATCCCGTGTTCAATGCTGCTTCGGACGTTCTGCCACGCCTTATTAACGGACGAGGTTTCTTGATATCTGACGTTCAAGCCGAGTCGTTCGGCGAGATAAGCGGTCAGTTTATCCGGTTTTATCCTTCCTCCGATGAAGGGGAAGTCCATTCCCTTCGAATCCCAGTATATGAATCCAAGCCCTTGCCCGAGTCCGAACAACATCGGCTCAGACAGGTGGACTCCCGCATATTGCATTAAATTGCCCATGGCGGTTGTTTCGCAATGTTCGCCTTGATAAGGGATGAAACCTTCAATAAATTTGACCATGGCTACTTGCCTCCTCCAATAATTCATGTATGAAACGTCTAACGAACGCTTGCTCGCTCTCGATTAAGCTGAATGGATGCAAGAACAACGCCCTTACGTTCAGCGGCAAGCTAGCTCCGCCTTGTGATTCGTACTTCTGTCTTATTTTTATCGAGGCTTGTTCAAGAAAATCCAGTCGTTTCCGTAAAGCAATGACGGCCTCTTCCTTCCCGATATGGGGCAAAGCGGCCAAACCGAGATCGAAGCGGTTGTCACGTTCCCGTGTAGACGACAGACTGTCAAGAATTTCATTTCTCAGCTTACGTATACCCACTTCGGTGAGGGCAAACCGGGTCGGCGCTGGCCCCTTGCCGGACTTCTCGTCGGATGTCTCGGGTGAGATCCATCCTTTATCGCTAAGTTTCTTCAATCCTGTATATATCGAGGTTGTACCGATATTCGCCCATTCTTTATAACCTCGCTGTTCGACTAACTTCATAATATCGTATCCGGAAGCTTGACGATGTTCCGCGATCATTTGCAGGAGCATGAATTCGACATTCGATAATGTATGCATAGAGAGACTCCTTACCTTTAATATTTCATATGTGAAATATAACGTAGGTGTAATAAAAATTCAATAACCGAATCAGCTAAAAAACTACAGCTTGAGAATGTTCAAATCAGGAACTGACGAACTTCCGAATGTATGGGTCTTGAGGTTGATAATGAAAGCGCAAGATCTTGAAACGTACATTCCCCTATACTAAAAATGGCAATTAGTTGTAACGAAAAATGGGGGAACGAACATGGGTAACAAGGTGGAAGGATTGTTAACTAACGCAGATTTTCGCAGGCTCTGGATTGGGCAAACTGCATCACAGTTTGGGACTCAGGTTGCATTATTAGGAATGCCATTAGTGGCAGCTCTCTATTTAGGGGCCAGTCCCATGCAAATGGGGTTTCTTGGTTTTGCCGAGTATGCGCCATTTATCATTTTCGGTTTGCTCGCTGGTGTATGGATAGACAGATTTCCCCGGCGACCAATTCTTGTCGCCGCTAACTTTTTCAGGGGTGCATTACTGCTCATTGTGCCGCTGACAGCCCTAACTGGATTCCTGAATATGACGGTACTATATTTGGTTGCCTTCATAGTGGGGATCTGTACTGTCTTTTTTGATGTTGCTTATACATCCTTTTTGCCTTCCATTGTGAGCAAGGAGCAGCTTGTTGATGGGAACAGCAAGCTAGAGACAAGTAAATCTACCGCGCAAATTGCTGGGCCGGGTTTATCAGGTGGACTGGAACAGTTAATAACCGCTCCTTTTGCAATATTGTTCACGTCGGTATCCTTTTTTGTATCCGCTGTGTACATAGCCCGGATTCGCAAGTTGGAGACAGTCGTGACAGATGCCAACAAACAAAAAAACATGTGGCTGGAAATGAAAGAAGGGCTGCATACGGTTTACACAAAACCGTTGCTGTGGGGAGTGGTGCGCTGCTCAACAATCTTTAACCTTTCCTGGAATGTTATTTTTAGTGTTTATGTTCTTTATGCATCGCAAGAACTCAAAATCAGTGCGAGCATTCTTGGCATCATTTATGGAACGCTAGGACTAGGGTACCTATTTGGCTCTCTGCTTGCCCAAAGGGCTGTACACCGTTTTGGAGTAGGTCCAACAATTGTGGGTTCCGCTACGATCGCAGCCAGTGGCGGTTTGCTTGCTCCATTAGCAGTAGGATCAGAATTAAGTATGGCGTTGATTATGATGACGGGACAGCTTCTTTTCGGAATGGGTGTCTCCATGTTTAGCATTAGTACCATCAGTTTACGTCAAGTAATTGTACCCGATGCCCTGCAAGGTCGCGTGAATGCTACGTTTCGATTTATCTCGTGGGGGTCTTTACCGCTTGGTTCGTTAATTGGAGGGATGATAGGGGGCACAATGGGTTTACGGTTCGCTTTATTTGCGGGTGGCATTGGATTGTTAGCTTCGGCTTTTACATTATTGTTCACCCCATTTTTACAACTACGTATGAAATCATTTCATGAAGTAACATTGGAAAAAGATGTGTCTATAAAGAGCTAAGGAGTGCCTTAAGAAGTATGAAACTAATGGTATCAATCGTTGTCAGCAATAAGAAAAACCAGGAAGACCATCTTCCTGGCTAGTACCGAATGCCGAGCTCTGCCGCCAACACGAGAAACATCGCATGCGACCAAAGGAGCGGCACAGCGGGATGCCCTGCCCTCTCCACCCACATCTCATAATGAGTCGGAGAAAGCAAATGCTCCTGCACTTGCTCAGGCAGTCCGCTCGCTTGCCGCTGGGACACCATCCACGCCGCTATCTTTTCGGCTTCTTCACGCCTGCCCGTTTTCACGTAATACCAGCCCAGCCACGCAAATAACAACAGCCACTGCCCCCCGCCGTAATACGTATCGGTCGGATAGCGATGTACGCCGTATCCTGCGCGCAGCTCCTCTTCTATAGCCTGCACGGTTCGGATCATAAGCGGATCAGCCACGTCGACGATCCCATACGGCAGTGCCAGCCAGAGCAGACTAGCATCCACAGAATGATCCCCAACGGATTTTATCAATCGCCCGTTGGCTGTACCATGCTCGCATATGAATTGGCGAATGGTCTCTCCTTGCTGAGTCGCCTCCCGCTTTTTGCCCGGACTTTTGGGCAGCTTTCGCAAGCGGTTTCCGGCCGTGGACATCCTGCTTTGGAAGGCGACAGTGATGAAATTAGCAACTGGCTGCACAGCTCGGTTGTCGACATTGCTTTTACCGTTATGCCTGATAAGGAAATGCAAACGTTGCCGCTCTTGCAAGACGAAATGATGGTCATTTTGCCAGATACCCATCCGCTGAAAGATAGTCAGACTCTTCGTTTTTCCGAAATTGCAGAGCGTTGTTTTATCATGCCAAAGGTTGGCTGCATCCGAAAAATGCTGCAAGAGAATCACATCACCCCAACAGTTACGTTTGAAGTGCGTGAGGTGTATACGATTTTGACCATGGTGCAGGAGTATATCGGCGTCACCATCGTAGGGAAGAACAAGTACCCTTATTTGAGTGAGAGGCGTTTTTTTTTAGCATATGGGGTTTGAGCTGGCAGACCAAGCAGAGTCGTATTTTCAATTAGTGGCATGGAAATGGTGAACGATTCCGTCCATACCACGTTTGATGGCATCTTCCTTGCAATGATGCAACAATTGTTTCGCATGCCCGTTCTCTTTATATCTGCCAGAGACCCACAAACAGTTAATATACATATAATTGGGCGCTTCAATTGGAACCCATGCCATTTCCGCAGGCAAGTACTCAATAAACACTTTTGCTCGCTCATCCAAGCGATAAAAAACCAAACCTTCATCCATTCGCTCTGTCAGCCACTTCTTCTTCTCAGCTACTGAATGTTCGTATTGTTTTGCACCTAATGCACAGCATATGTGCTCCGCTTCTATATTCTTTTTCGTGATTTCTATATACTCCATTGTTTACCGCCTCCACCTTTCCTCTGCTTTTATCTATGATCGCGGACGATTTGACCAAGCCTCTCAATGCCAGATTCAAAATCGGCGATCGAAGCGTACCCATACGAGAGCCGCACATACCCTTCTTTCGTCTCCCCGTAAATGTTGCCCGGATTCAGCAGAATGCCCTGGCGTTTGGCTGCTGTAAAGAGCTCCATCGTCGAGAGCTTTCCATTCATTTTCAGCCAGATGAAATATCCTCCGTCAGGTACTTCCCACGTCGCGAGCTCACTCATGTGCTTCGTAAGTGCCCGGATGGCAGCCGCTCGTCTTGTAATGAGCTGCTCTCTGACCTTGTGCATATGCCTCTCATACAAGCCACTTGCCAGCCACTCCTCCGCCACACGTTGTGATAGTGAGCTGACTCCGTAATCCGTCTGCATCTTGATATCGGCCAGGCGTTCGATAACTGGCTCTGGCCCCACTACCCAACCAATCCGCAAGCCGGGGGTCAATGTCTTTGACAGGCTCCCGATGTACAGGACATGTCCGTGTTTATCTCTAGCCTTGAGCGGCAGCGGTGGAGGCTCTTTCGTCCACAGCTCGCGGTAAATGTCATCCTCGATAATCGGCAGACGCTCTTCTTCACATACCCGCAGCAGCTCCAACCGGCGTTTTTCTGTCATCAGGATGCCTGTTGGATTATGAAAGCAAGGATTGGTGTACAGAATCGCCCCATGCTCCTCTTTTCGCCTCGCATAGATCGCCTGTGCAATCATCCCCTGACGATCCATCGGCAATCCGGCAAGCTCCATCCCCGCCGACTGGAACACATGCAAGGAATTGAGATACGAAGGCTGTTCCAAAAACACAGTTGAACCTCGATGCAATAACCCAACCGAAATGAGCTGGAGCGCCTGCAATGCACCAGACACGATTAAGACAGAAGAAGGCGAAGCTGTAATTCCTTGTCGTCCGACATATTCACTGACCGCTTGGCGCAGGGGAAGGTACCCTCTCGGCTCTTCATATCCAAATCCGCTAAGGTTCCTCGTTACCCGCTCCATGACTTGCTTCATCGTATCGACTGGAAACATGTCTGGGGAGAGCTCTCCTTTGCTCAGCTGAATCAGGTCTGACTGGAATTCACGCTTATTGATTTCTTGCACCGACGTCATGCTTGGCTTGTGCAATCCAGATCTGACGTACTCACTCCAATCCGGCGGTGGTGTCGTAGCCAACAGCGTCCAGGTATTATTGACAACGACAGTGCCCATTCCCAGCTTGCCCTCGATCAACCCGTCTGCTGTCAACTCCTCCAATGCCGCAATGACCGTGCTTCGATTGACTTCGAACGCTTGTGCCAAGTCGCGTTGGCTGGGGATTTTGCTGCCAATCGGCCATTCTCCTGTAGATATTTTTCCTTTGATAAAATCAATAATTTTCCGATATTTCGGCAACCGTTTCTCTCTGTGCAACCTGATCGATCCCTTCCTCTTCCTCATCTTCATAGGTAAAAGTGGTTGGTTTTTTTGATAGCCGAGTGGTTGCAGATATTTTACCACTTCTTGTTTACCATGGAAAAGAAAGAAGAAGCAGAGAATAGCAGGTTGGTTTTTTCATTCGAAGGAGGGAAGTTATCTTGTTTCATCCTGTCAGAAGTCGTATTTTCGCTGCACATGCCATCAGCATTTTGTTATGGGCCTCGGCCTTTGCCGGTATTCGCGTTGGGCTGCAAGCATACTCGCCGGAGCATCTCTCGCTGCTTCGCTTTCTGATTGGTTCTCTTTTTCTCGGGATACTCGCACTGTTTTTCCGCATCCGTCTGCCGGAGTTAAAGGATGTCCCAGCTATCCTTCTGCTTGGGGGCTTGGGTTTCGCCGTTTACCATACAGCGCTCAACTACGGGGAGATGAGCGTAAGTGCAGGTGTAGCCAGCCTTTTGGTCACGACGACGCCGATCTTTTCCGCTCTCCTCGCTCTCCTATTCTTCCAGGAGCATTTCGGTGTGAGAGGCTGGTTCGGTGCACTGATCAGTTTTCTAGGAGTCGCCATCTGTACGATTGGCACAGGAGAGACCCTCCAAATAACAGACGGAATATTCTTGATTTTATTGGCAGCCAGTAGCGAAAGCATTTACTTTGCGTTTCAGAAGCCATTCGTAGAAAAATACGGCGTTCTCGCGTTTACGGCCTACACCTTATGGGCAGGTACCTTCTGCATGCTCTTCTTTCTGCCCGGACTTGGCACAGCGATAGCTCAAGCGCCTTGGGATGTGACACTCAGTGTTGTGTATTTGGGCATTTTCCCAAGCGTTGTTGCTTATTTGTCCCTCGCCTATGTGACTTCTGTCGTTGGCACCTCGGAGGCTACTACCTCCCTTTACATGACGCCAGTGCTCGCTTTTCTGATTGCTTGGGTGTGGCTGGGTGAAGGTCCTACGCTTGTGACGATGGCTGGTGGCGTTGTGACGCTTGTCGGTGTCCTGCTCGCAACGATGAAGCCTCGGTTATCCAGAAGCACATTCAAACACCAACCCTTTTAGAAACGCCAGTATTTCCATGCTTGTCGCTATAGGCGTATCGATCGGAATCAATATGCTTGGAGCTTGGAATGACTACCGTTTTGCTTTGCGGATGCCTCGTAACCATTTGGATCAGAGAGAGCTTTACATCGAGCTTTGACTCAGTCTCCTCCGGGAGAAACAGAACCGGGCATCTCATTTGTGCGCAGGCATCCTCAAAGTGCAAATCACAGACTGTCTCTATGCTCAGCGAGGCAGGTGCTCCCTTGCAAGCGCCCCTTGCCCTCACGACAGAGGAAGCGGTTGCTCTGATTTTGTCCTATGAAGCTCTCCCCTCCTTCGGACAAGCCATTTGCAAAAGAAACCCTGTCTGTGATAGCCAAGCTGCTTGCGAGTATTCCAACAGAGTCCTGAGCTGAGCATAGCAACAAATGGTGTCAATAGATGTCAGCAATAAGAAAAACCAGGAAGACCCTCTTCCTGGCTAGTACGGAATGCCGAGCTCTGCCGCCAGCACGAGAAACATCGCATGCGACCAAAGGAGCGGCACAGCGGGATGTCCTGCCCTCTCCACCCACATATCATAATGAGTCGGAGAAAGCAAATGCTCCTGCACTTGCTCAGGCAGTCCGCTCACTTGCCGTTGGGACACCATCCACGCCGCTATCTTTTCGGCTTCTTCACGCCTGCCCGTTTTCACGTAATACCAGCCCAGCCACGCAGATAACAACAGCCACTGCCCCCCGCCGTAATACGTATCGGTCGGATAGCGATGTACGCCGTATCCTGCGCGCAGCTCCTCTTCTATAGCCTGCACGGTTCGGATCATAAGCGGATCAGCCACGTCGACGATCCCATACGGCAGTGCCAGCCAGAGCAGACTAGCATCCACAGAATGATCCCCAACGGATTTTATTAGTCGTCCGTTGGCTGTGCCATGCTCCCGTATGAATTGGCGAATAGTCTCTCCTTCTTGAGCGAGTTCGAAAGCTCGGTCGGGCAAATAAGGCTCCATCGCCTTAATCCCGGCATAAATAGCCCCTAGCGTCACCGGGTGGATACGGTCTCCTCCCTCTTCCCAGCAATCAAAGTTAGGGAGCTGCCAGCACGCCACTACATAGTCAATCGTCAGTTCAATAGATGGCTTCAGCTCGTGAATCAAGTCATACTCCCCACTCATCCGCACATGCTCAGCCAGCCCCCACAGCCATGTCCCGTAGCCATCGAGCTGAAAGCTGCCCCATTCACCTATCACTTCTTCTCCGTCCGCAGTATAGCGTGTATGCAAAAAGCGGTCGTTCCCCGCCTCATTTTTGTCTAATCCTTTTTTTACTGCCGTAATGGCTGCTCTTGCTTTTGTCTCATGCTTTCGGATCACAGAATCGCACCACTGGTAAAACTTGCGGGCACTCCCATGGTTCCCAGTACGGTTCATCGCGTATGCTGTAAATGTTCCATCGCGGAGCCACGCATACTGATAGTGGACAAATGCGGGTGAAGCGAGATACGCCCCGGTACTCGCTTGATGCTGTAGGATCAACTTTACACTTTCCTCGATCAGGGTCATGATTATCCCCCCTTATTCGGACAAGCCGACTTCGTAACAAAAACAGTCGCTGCTCGTCTTCCGGCTATGCTTTTATAGCATATGCAACCGACATCCAAACGAAAACCCAATCTACATAGCAAAAGAAAACCCACTGGATGCGCATATCCAGCGGGTTCGGTGCCACTTAATTTTGTGAAGGTACATCGGTATGTTCCGATTTCAGAAAATGCTGCAGCTCCTCATAAAAAGTCGGGTTGCAAGCCATCACGCTGCTTTTTTGGTCGTACGGCAGTGGTGTCCCCGTCATAGTCGTCACCCGCCCACCGGCTTCCTCTACAATGATGCGAGCTGCCCCGAAATCCCACGCATTGAGCTGCATACTGACGTAGCCATCCAGTCTCCCCGCAGCCACATACGCCATCTCCAGAGCGGCGCTTCCCAAAAGGCGCATTCCGCGAACCTTACCAGCAAGCTTTTTCACAATCAAATCGATGCCGATCTGCTCAGCACGCTTGTTCCAAAATACACTCGTGCATAACAAAGCTTGCTCCAGGCTCACTTCTCGATTCACCTGCAAGGGACGATCATTCAGAAAAGCCCCTTCCCCTTTTACCGCATAAAACAACTCGTCTCTGGAAGGATCGTAAACGGCTCCGACCATTCCCTCTCCCTTATGGTAAACGGCAATAGAAACGGAAAAATTGATTTGCTGATGCACAAAATTGGTCGTGCCATCAATCGGGTCGATGACCCAAAGCGTGTCATACTGCTTGTAATCCTCCGCATGTGCACTCTCTTCTCCAAGAATGCCGTGATCAGGGAAGCGTGCAAGAATCATCTGGATGACGTGATTCTCCACTTCTTTATCTACGGCTGTAACAAGATCGGAGGCAGATGTTTTATACTCGACGGTAAAAGGCTCCTTCATTCGCTTCAGACTCAGCTCACCCGCTGAACGGGCGCATTGCAAAGCTAGCTCCTTGAGAGCCGCCAGTGTTGATGCTTGCACACGTATCGCCACCTAAAACTTGACTTATTTTTTCGCAAAGCACACCCTTTTCTTCTGGAATAGAGAGGCTTCGACGTTTTATTTGAAAATGATGAGACAGCTCGTGCTAAAAAACGGTCATGCTATATGATTTAGTGTACCATACTTTACCTGCTGTTACACCACACGTTAGCCATGAGGGATACGCCTTAAAGTGCGCGGATTATTGAAAAAGGGCCTCTCCCTCGTCATTTTCTGACCGGGGAGACACCCTTTTTTACATGACTACTTTAGCAGCAGCGCGTTACGCCGCCTTTTTCAAATCGTTCGGTCAATGCGTACATATAGTACTCACGCTCTGTCATCGGAAAGATCCCCGGTGCCCCATGTGTCTCGTACCAATGGGCGAGATACCGATCATAGTCGGGCATTCCGAAAATGGTTTTAATAGCAGAGCTCACTTTGCGTATTGCCTTTCGCATGGCTCTTAGCTTGCGCCTCATGCTACGTGATGTCCTTTCCCGTCAAATACATTTCCTTTGGACTTGATGTACGGCGACTCCTGCAACGGATAGTGCTTGCCGCGAAGAATATTGATCCATACCCGCGCTCCGTCGAGAATGATCCCAACCGTAATGACCATGAAGATCGCACATACCACCGCATCGATCTGGTCGTTGAAGATCATTTTTTGTGCAGCTTCCACCGTTTTTACCCCTTTGGGCAGCGTACCGGCATCCAATGCCTTTTGGAATGCTTCTGCGTGTGAGAGGAACCCGATTTTTGGATCAGGATGGAACAGCTTTTGCCAGCCTGCTGTCAGCGTAGCCGTCGTCAGCCAAGCCATCGGTACGAGTGTGATCCACGAGTAAGCCGCTTTGCCCATTTTGAAAATAATCGTCGTTCCCACTGTAAACGCAATCGCGGCGAGCATCTGGTTGGCGATACCAAAGAGCGGCCACAGCGTGTAAATGCCTCCCAACGGGTCCATGACACCTTGAAGCAGGAAGTATCCCCATCCGATGGTAATGATCCCGGAACCAATCAGATTACCTGGCAGCCAGTTGACTTCCTTCATTTTCGGAATGACGTTGCCGAGCATGTCTTGTACCATGAATCGTCCGACACGTGTTCCCGCATCGATCGTCGTCAAAATAAAGACAGCCTCAAACAAAATCGCAAAGTGATACCAGAATGCCATTAATGCCTTGCCACCCAATACACCGGAGAAAATCGTCGCCATTCCGATAGCCAGTGACGGCGCTCCGCCCGTCCGGGAAAGGATCGTCTTTTCTTGAATGTCGTTGGCAAGAGTGGTTAATTGGTCAGGGGTGACGGTATAGCCCCAGCCCGTTATCGTCGTCGCAACCTGGACCACATCCACGCCAATTGCTGCAGCAGGTGAGTTGATCGCAAAATAGACTCCGGGAGTCAGCACGCATGCTGCAATCATCGCCATAATCGCGACGCCAGACTCCATCAGCATCCCGCCATAACCGATCAAAGGCGCATGCGATTCCTTCGCGATCATCTTCGGTGTCGTTCCAGAAGACACGAGTGAATGGAATCCCGATACGGCACCGCACGCGATAGTAATAAACAAGAAGGGGAACAAATTTCCTGCAAAAACAGGGCCAGTACCATCAATGAACTTCGTCAGTGCCGGCATTTGCAATGGTGGCAGTGTCAGCACGATTCCTACCGCCAATACCGCTATCGTCCCTACTTTCAAAAACGAGCTGAGGTAATCGCGCGGTGCCAATAGCAGCCACACAGGCAAAACCGAGGCAATAAAGCCGTACACAATAATCATCCAGGCAAGCTGTACCTTGGAGAACGTAAAGGCTGGTCCCCATGTTGGCGATGCAGCAACGATTTGACCGAGCCAGAGGGAGAAGAACAAGAGAGCAAGCCCGATAATCGATCCTTCCAATACCTGCCCGGGTCGTATATACCGCATATACAATCCCATCAATATCGCGATTGGCAGCGTCATGAATATCGTAAAGGTAGCCCACGGTGATTCAGCTAGCGCGTTAACTACAACCATCGCCAAGACTGCAATCAAGATGATCATAATGGCAATAATTCCGACCAAGGCAAGCGCTCCGCCAACAGGACCGATCTCTTCCTTGGCAATCTGACCGAGAGACTTTCCATTGCGACGCATTGATCCAAACAGAATGATAAAGTCCTGCACCGCTCCACCGATCACGACCCCGACGATAATCCAGATCGTTCCCGGCAAATATCCCATTTGCGCAGCCAGCGTAGGACCTACGAGCGGACCTGCACCTGCAATCGCAGCGAAATGGTGCCCAAACAACACCCATTTGTTCGTTGGCACGAAGTCTTTGCCGTCGTTGTTCACTTCTGCCGGAGTGGCGCGATTGTCATCGAGCGCCATTAGTTTTTTGGCTATGAATTTACTGTAAAAACGATAAGCTACAGCATAAGTGCAAAATGCGGCAGTCAGTAACCAGAACGAGTTGACTGATTCCCCTTGCCAGAGGGCTATCATCCCGAATCCGACAGCACCCATTGCGGCTATCCCGCCCCAAATCAAGAGGGAAAGAAACCATTTCTTCATCCGAGTCGCCTCCTTCTATTTATCAAATATTCAGGCAATGAACCTTAGAAAAACGTATCACATCGGACAACTTGCCAACATAAAAAATGGCTGAACCGTACAAAAACAGGCACAAGCTGCACCATCCTCGTTTGAGTGCAAGCGCATTCAATTTTGGGACGTAGAAAGTCTCCGCCCAGAGTCTGATACAAACTCCTCCACAATATGTTAAAGTTATACATAAATTGGTATGGACATCAAAAAGGAGAATACGCACATGCGACGAATCGCGGGTTACATCATTATCGGAATCGGAGCGATTTTTGTTCTGGCTACCTACCTGAACGTACCGCTCGCACTGGACTTGCTATGGCCAGTCTTCCTTCTCATCCCAGGAATCGGGTTTCATATTTTCTTTTTTATGAACCCAAAGCCAAATCGCGCTGGATTGCTCGTACCGGGCGGAATCTTGCTCGTTTATGCCCCACTCTTCTTTTTCAGCCAGCTATTTTTTCATGGGGATATGAGCACGACGTGGCCCTTCTTCCTGCTCGGTCCTGCCGTGGGGCTTACTGAGCTGTACCTATTCGGCAATCGCAAACCCGCTCTCTTGATCCCCATTGGCATCCTCACCGTTCTTGCTATCGTATTTTTGATCGCGAATCTGGCGTCTACCCAGGTAGGCGGCATCCTTGGCTTGATCCTGATCGTATTAGGCGGGATCATGGTGACACGTAAGAAAAACGATGAATATCCCATGTAAGCTGTCGGAAAAAACAGACCAATCCTCCCCCCAAACGGGACGCAGGATTGGTCTGTTTGCTTAAAACCCCAATCGTTTCTTCAATTCCTTCACGACATTGCGACTAACAGGCACTTCTGTTTTGCGGTGATCTTGCATGACTAGATGAATCGAGCCTTTGAACCAAGGGACGAGCTCAGCCGTTTTAGATAAATTGACGATAAAAGCCCGATGCGTCCGAAAGAACTGCTGGCGTGACAGCCTGCTCTCCAGCTCCTGCAACGTAAACGTGGTCGCATATTGCTCACCTGCTGTATAAATGTTCGCATACCTTCCTTCCAAGGTGGCATAGACGATTTCGTTTGGATCAATCAGCATGATCTTGCCGTTTTTTTCTACGGGGACACGACGCGGCTGAGTATCGACCAGCACATTTTGCAGAAGGGACTGTAGCCTTTCCTCCAGCAGCGGTGACGCGTCCAATGCAGGTTCGCTTTTCCGCCTCATTTTTCGTACCCGATTCATCGTCTTTTCCAGACGCATTTCACTGAACGGCTTGACAATATAATCGACGGCTTCGGCCTCAAATGCTCGAACCGCATGAAAGTCATACGCGCTTGCAAAGATGATAACAGGTGGATTGACCATGGATTCGAGAAGCTCCTGTCCCACATCAACTCCATCCCTGTCCTGCAAATGAATGTCCAAAAAGACCGCGTCTGGCTCTGTCTGAAGCACCGCTTCCAACGCCTCTTCCCCGCTGCCCGCCTCTCCTACTACGGACACTTCCGAAAACTGCTCCAGCAAATACCGCAGTTCTTCTCTGGCAGGCGTCTCATCATCGACGATGAACACTTTGAGCACTGACGTTCACCCCTATCGGTAATTGTATGGTGCATGTTGTACCGCTCCCGCTTTTGCTCTCGATCACGATTCCATACGGTTCTCCGTAGATCGACTGGAGACGGCTTTTTACATTGGCAAGACCGATCCCGGATAATTGCCGCCCTGCACGCTTCTCATTTAGGGCTGGTTCGAATGGGTCCATTTCCATTCCGACCCCATTATCTGCCACTGTCAGTTCGACGATTTGCTTTTCTTTGCGGCGCGCACGAATCACTACCGTTCCCCCTTCGCGTTTGGGCAATAGCCCGTGCTTGACCGCATTTTCTACCAGAGGCTGCAAAATCAGTCCTGGCACAGTAATCCGCTCTACACCATCCTCGATGTCGTACTCTACATGGAGCTTGTCCCCGAACCTCGCACGTTCGATGGCCAAATACGCTTCGATATGCTCCAGCTCACGCGCCAGACTGACATATCCGCCAGAGTCATGCAAATTACGCCGGAAGTACTCCCCTAAATGAATCAACAGTTCACGGGCCTGTTCGGGGCGGAAGCGAATGAACGAAACGATCGTATTGAGCGCATTAAACAAGAAATGCGGATTGATCTGCGCATGCAAGGCTCTGATTTCTGCATCTGCCAACAAACGGGATTGCTTCTCCAGCTCAGCCAGTTCGAGCTGACTCGAGATCAGGTTCCCCAATCCACGCACGAGTTCCAGGTCCACTGCCGACAATTTGCGAGACCGATCCTGATACAGCTTGAGCACGCCCGCCACTTCACGTCTTCGCATCAGAGGGACAAGGATCGCATAGCGCAAGGAACAATTCGTCTCCCTGCACCCAATCTCTTCTTTCGTCTGGGCAATTTTTACTTCTTTGGTCGATAAAACTTCACGGGTCGCCTTAGTCGTTATGCCTTCTCCAACTACGTGATGGGACGAGCCTGCGCCAACATGCGCAAGCACAGAGCGCGTATCGGTAATTGCTACCGCTGCTACACGCGTCGTCCGCAATATTTCCTCCGCTACCTTTTGGGCAGAATCATACGTCAGTCCTTGACGCAAGTAAGAGAGTGTCTTGTCCGCTACTTGCAGCGTTCGCTGGGCTTGGAGCGCGCCAATCCGATCCTCTTCCTTTTTGGCCAAATCAATTATAATAATCAAAATAGCAATTCCAACCGAGTTGACGACTGACATTGGTACACTAATGGCCTGCACCAATGCCAAAGCGTCAGCGTAAGGCCGTGCGATTAGAAGAACAATTCCCATTTGCAGCCACTCCGCCAAGAAACCAACGAAGAGTGCTGTCGTCCACCCGATTTTTTTGCTGCGGTTACGGAGGAACTGATAGATTAATCCCGCAAACAAGCCCTCGCTAATGGTCGAGATGGCACATGCCAAATCTGTAAAGCCCCCCAATGAATAGCGATGAATTCCCGCAATCAACCCTGTCATCAGCCCTACCCAGGGACCAGCCAGCAATCCAGCCACGACAGTCCCGATCACACGTGAATTCGCAATCGCATCCTGATACCAAATGCCATTATAGGTACCCAGTATGGAAATAGCAGAAAAAATGACGACCATCAGTGCTTTTTCTCGCCATGTCGCTTGCTGGTTCAATATGCTGCGGAATGCTCGTACACGTGTAAACAACAAGGCCGCCACTATCAAAACAGCCGTCCGCTCCGTCAACGGAACCATTAATGCCATATTCATTGGTTGATCCCTCTCCTGTCGCCGCCCGATGGTTCCTGCTTGTTTCTGTAACTAATCAAAATATTCACTCTCTACTACGTATTTCCCTTTTGTTTCTCTTCCTTTCCTAGTAAAAAAGGTTGCCGAAATGATTTCGACAACCCATGGATATCCGTATCGTTTTAATACTCGAACTCCAATATTTTGCACTTTTCCTTCGGCTCAAATCCTAGCTTTATCCCCAAACGAACTGATTCCTCATTCGTTTCCAGCGTGGTCCAGTGCGGTGTCAGCCCATGTTCCACGCAATGCTCCAGGTACGCCGCACAAGCAAGCGTAGCAAAGCCTTTGTTCATATCGGCTTCCTCGTACGTTTCCACGCTAATTTCATGGTCACGCTCATGGACACAGCAAGACAGGCAAGCACTCACAATCGCATTTCCTTTACATACGCAAAAACCTACTCCCCACTGCAGAAAATCATCCACCGAATGATAGAATTCCTCCACAACCTCGAGCAAGATGTTGTCCGGATCGTTTTCAATGACGCCTGCATCGATTCTTTTCAACGTGTATCCTTCGGGCAGAGGGCGATAGCTGATCTTTCGCGCTTGGAATTGCTCGGGATTGAACTGGTAGTAATACTCCCAATCCGTTTCGATCTCTCGATGCGAGATGGCTTTGGTCACTGCTTTTTCCCACGTCTCATCTGGGACAACTGCCAGAAAATGAGTGCCCCCGCACGATTCGGTCGTATATGTGCGCAATTCCCCCTCAATAAAGCCCCCCAGATCCGCTGTGAACGCTTCATTGGCAGCATCCCCTACGAAAATGCTGATCACTCCTGTTTGATCGACCAAGGCTGTCCGGGGCTGCTCCACATCGTCTACGTAAATCACTCCTCGATTTGTCCCATTGATAATCGCATGGATGGTCAAAATGTTCACATTATCAGGCGAGACCAACGTTCTGATTTTTGCATAATCATTTGTTTCCAATCGATGAATCATCCTAATTTCGGCCCTTTCTCTCTCTTTTGGACATCTGTGTACTTATGCGGCTAATAGCGGAGCGAAGTCGTCCAGACTCAGCTTCCGCACAAAAGTCGGGTCATCGTCCACGTTCCTTTCCTCGGAGGATTCCAGCTCTTCTGCAAGCAGTAGGCGAGCCCGGTGCAGCCGGGATTTCACTGTGCCTTCCGGGATGCCTGCTCGCAGGGCAAACTTGCTTGATTGGCAAATCCTCGTAATAGTGAAGCCAAACGACGATGCGCAGCTCTTGCTCCAACTTCCATACTGCCTCTGTTAATTCAATCGCTTCGTAGGGAGCCTGTACCGCTTTCTCCTCTATTTGTAGTGAAAACAGCTCTACGGTTGTTGGGCTTCGTTTCTTTTTTCTCTGCCATTGTCTGCATTCGTTTATGAGAATTTGAATCATCCATGTTTTGAAATAAGCAGGCTCTCGTAGCGTTCGGATGGCTCTGAATGCTTTCATCACCGCATCCTGCACCACATCGGCACAATCCTCGTCCCGCCCGACATAGGTTCGTGCCAAGCCATACAAAGTCCGCTCGTACGATTGAATGACTCTGGCAAAAGCTTCTACGCTGCCGTCCTGCGCCAGCTGAATGTCCTGCTGAACTTCCCTCTTGATGCTCACATCGCATAACCCTCCTTTTATATCCAACATTTGGTTCTCATTAGTATAGATGATAGAGACGGGTAAATGGTTCATGAGGCATTCATTTTTCTGCTTCGCAAAATAGAAAAAGACCATCCCTTCAGCTTTATCAGCTTGAGATGGTCTTGTCATGCCGTTACATCAATAAATTACAGGTTACCTCTACGCTCTTGCTCGCGCTCCAGCGCCTCGAACAGTGCCTTGAAGTTGCCATTCCCGAAGCCACGTGCACCTTTACGCTGGATAATCTCGATGAACAGCGTCGGACGGTCTACAATCGGCTTGCTGAACAGCTGTAAGAGGTAGCCTTCGTCGTCTCTGTCGACCAAGACTCCCAGCTTTCTCAGCGCCTCGATGTCTTCGTCAATTTCCCCTACACGCTCTTTCAAATCTTCGTAGTACGCATCTGGCACCATGAGGAAATCCACACCATTATCACGCAGCTTCGATACAGTGTCGATGATATCATTGGTCAGGATAGCAATATGCTGTACCCCTGGCCCTTTGTAGAACTCCAAAAATTCCTGAATCTGCGACTTGCGGCGTCCTTCTGCCGGCTCATTAATCGGGAACTTGATGCGTCCGGTTCCGCTTTGCATCACTTTGGACATGAGCGCAGAATACTCTGTCGAGATGTCGTCCTCACTGAAATTTTGTACAGCTGTAAAGCCCATGACCTTTTGGTAATATTCTACCCACTCATCCATGACCTCGACGTTACCAACGATGTGGTCGATGCCGATAATACCCGTACTCTCTCCTTTGACAGGAGATTGGTAAGCTTTATAGCCTGGGAAGAATGGTCCGTTGTAATTTTTTCGTTCGATAAAGGAATGAATGTTTTCGCCGTACGTACCGATAATCGCTTTTTTGACCGTCCCGAATTCATCGGTATACTCAGTCGGCTCCATGATCGGAATGGCTCCGCGAGAAACTGCCTCCCGGTAAGCCTGCTCACAATCCTCTACACGCAGGGCAACGTCTTTGACGCCGTCCCCATGCTTTTTCACAAAATCCGAGATCGGGCTGTCAGGCGTAAGCGCCCCGCTGATCACGAACGTCATATGCTTCTGCTTCAAGACGTAGGAAACCTTTTCCCGAGAACCTGTCTCCAAGCCCGCATAGGCTACTGCTTCAAATCCAAACGCTTTTGTGAAATAGTGCATGGTTTGCTTGGCGTTCCCTGTATAAAACTCCAGGTAGTCCCAGTCCTGAATCGGGAAAAAATCGGTATTGCTCATTGCCTACCCCTCCGCTTTCCTTTTCGATTATTGACATTATTTTGTGAATTGGGATTATTTTGTCGTTATCTTGAGAGTACATTGGAAGCGCTTCCCCTTGCAAGAACACGGAACAACGCGAAAACGCTAAAACGCTTTCATTCATTAAAGTACGCACGCGAGTAACAACTGGATACCAAAAAGCCACCGATCAAGTTGACCGATGGCTTTCCCTGAGTTTAGCTACTTACCTGTGTTTGAAAACAAATTGTTTCAGTTCCGCCAGAGGGGCCGCTCCTACGACTTTGTCGATCAATTCCCCGTTTTTGAGCAAAATGGTCGTTGGCAAACTCATAATGCCATACTGATTGGCAATCTCCGTTTGTTCATCGACATTGACCTTTAGGACTCTCACTTCGCTGCTATGCTCTCCGTCAAACGATTCGAGTATCGGCCCAAAAAAGCGGCATGGCCCGCACCAAGGTGCCCAAAAATTGACGAGAGTATAGCCTTCGCTTTTTACATCATGTTGAAACGTAGTATCTGTCGTGTGGCAAATGCTCATTTGTACTTTCCTCCCTTTTATAAGTTGAACAGTTAATCAAAATGATCATTAAAGACCTTTAATATCCTTAATGGAGACAAAAAAATAACTCTCTGTACTTCGATCATTTCAAATAACTCATTCATAGACTTATCGTATCTATAATATCCCTTAAAGATTTTTTGTGTCAAGTTGCACCATCCAAAAATGGGCATCGAAAGTGCAGGATGACAGCGCGAATCACTCTTCCCCTTGCTCATGCTCCCCATTCACTTTATGATGGATGTATTAAGTCCATGATTGAGGTGTCTTATGAAGTATTCACAGGCAACAGACTATGCCCTCCATGCGATGCTCTATCTGGTAGCAGAAGCCCCTGATAAACCCGTTAGTGTTCAGCTTTTGGCAGAAAAGCTGGGCGTCTCACAAACGTACCTATCCAAAATGCTGACCAAACTGGTCAAGGCTGGGCTGATCCACTCGATCTCCGGCGCAAATGGCGGATACAAGCTCAAACGCAACCAGGATGATATATCGTTTCTGGATGTTATCCAAGCCATTGAAGGGACCACCTCCTTGTTTGAATGCAGTTTCCGACATGATAGTGCCTGTCTGATTCAACAGGTTGTGACTGAGGCCGAGCAGCAAATGATGCAGACGCTAAAGAGTAAAAAAATTGCTGATTTGGTCCCACATATCCCCAAACCATGATCGACTGTCGTAAAACAACTTCCATGAAAAGCTCCGGCCGCCTCGACCGGAGTTTTTCTTCATAATGGTATCGCTCAATCGAAGAGAAAGGCGTGAACAAGGATGAGCCAATGGACGGAACAAGCGGCCAAGCAATGGGATCAATTTGCAGAAGACTGGCAAAAAAGAAGTGAGCACATGTGGGAAAAAGGGAGTCGAAGCACCATCCTTCCCTATTTTATGAAGCATGTACCTGTCGGATCTGGATCTGTTCTCGATGCAGGCTGTGGTGACGGCTATGCCAGTTGCAAGCTTGCAGAGCACGGCTACCAGGTGGAGGGCATCGACATTGCCGGGGAAATGATCCGCCTCGCTCATGACCGGGTCATTTCCTTCTCGGGATCCGTTCATTTTCAGACAGGAGACATCAGTGAGCTTCCTTTTGCCAATGATTCATTCTCCGGTGTGCTCTCCATTAACGTAGTGGAATTCACTCCGTCTCCGCTCAAGGCAATCCTAGAGCTTCACCGCGTGCTCGCACCCGGAGGAATTCTCGTCTTGGGTATCCTCGGTCCTACAGCTGGTCCACGTGCGCATAGCTATCGCAGACTATATGAAGAGACGACGATCCAAAATACGATGATGCCCTGGGAAGCCAAGCAGTTGGCGAGCGAAAATGGCTTCACACTGCTGGGCGAAGATCCGGTATACAAAGAGGGAATTACGCCAGATATCGCGGGCCGCTTAAGCGTAGAGCTGCGGGAGGCTGTCAGCTTTTTGACCTTGTTTGCATTGCGGAAATAGATCAGAATGCTCTCAACTTTAGTGAAGTATGCCGGTCACACCTATGAGAGGGAAAACCGGCAATTTTTTATGATCAATCACGTCGGACAGAGTCCCGTTAGTCTAGGCTTTGCTATTCCATAACTGGGCAGTTTACTAACCAATATTTCGTTGTTAAAATGGGTCGTGCTATTAAAAATTATTTATTTTTCATTCTTTTTTAATTACTTCTACTATAACTTTGTGCGACACACATCTCGGAAGGTGAGTATCATTATCAACGAATACAATTTTACAATTATTGCCCCTATCATTTGCTTTCATTGTGGGAATGGGAGCTTTCACAAATCTGATAATAAACACCAAATATACAAAGATCTCATCAATAATGAAATCATTGAGATACCGGTAAAGCGTCAACGGTATCGATGCACTGCTTGTGGTACGAAAGAATGGGACGTTGTGTTGGGAGCATCAACGCATTTGAAAAAAACGAGAAGATTACTCTCCTTTGAAAAGCAAGCGCAACACATGATTAAGAAGCCGCTTCCCTGAAGCTTACAGGGAAACGGCTGGTTTTTTTCACATACTTGCTCATCAATTAGCTCTTAAATTCAATGACATCCTCCACTGTGCCTGTTCCTTTCTCCAAATTGACGTCGGTAAAGTGTACATTGTATTTCGGCTGCGGATTTCCATTTGAATACCAGTAAACGTCAATAAATTGCAAAACATCGTCAACTGTCACACCCGTAGCAGAAATTTCGTATGCACTTTCAGATGGGGTAAAATTTTTCGCTTTCATAGCCTCTTTTGCTTTTTCAATAAAAGGGGCAGCTTGTTCTTGTGGAAGATCTCGCATAACGACGCCAAGCTCATTGATCACTTTTGCACTTTTTACTGTCGCTGTGCCTTTCTCGACATCAACATCAACAAAATGGACAACATACCCTTTCGATTGTTCTTCAGCACTCCATAGAAGCTGTAAGGTCTTGTCTTTCTTGCTCCCGAAATGCGTCACCTCATATCCACTATTTGGAAGTTCGATCTTCTCTGCTTGCAAAGCCTCTTTTGCTTTTGCAAGAAACGGAGCCACCTGTTGATCTGTCAATTTCAAGAGATCCTTTTTTTGTTCCTTGTCCTCCTGTTTTCCTTTTCATCCTCCTCTTCCAAAGCGATGAGCTTATCATAATTGTCTACATATACATCATCGATTTTCCCCGTTCCTTTCTCCAGATCGACATCTGCAAAACGCACGGAGTAGTACTTACCTTCCTTTTGCCCCGTCTCAGGACGCCAGGTAATATGAACGCTTTCCAGCACATCGTCATAAGCACGGCTGCTGCTTGACAGCTTGTACCCGCTCGCTGGGAGAGCTATATTTTTTTCTTGCAAAGCCTCTTTCGCTTTTTCGATAAACGGAGCGGCCTGTTTTTCTGTCAGTTTCTCTTCGAAGTAACCTGGCCGATTAATGACCTTTACCGTTTTCACCGTCCCTGTTCCTTTTTCTGCATCGATATCCTCAAATTCGGCGACATACGCCTTGTCCTTCACGTTAGTTTCAGATCGCCATACGACAGTCAAAGTATTGTTTTTCTTGCTGCCATAATTCCGAGCTTTGTAACCACTTTCCGGAAGGGAGATATTTTCCGCTGTGAATGCTTCTTTTGCTTTTGCAAGAAACGGCGCCGCCTGTTTTTCTGTCAGTTTCAAGAAATCGAATTCCTCGTCTGTTGCCTCGGCTGCAACGTTATCCTTCGTATCGTTGAGTGCGGCGCTGGCAGCTACAGGCGAGAACATGGCCGTCACTGTCAAAGCACTCATAACAGAGAGATTCAGCCATGCAGCAGTTTTTTTCGTTTTGGACTTTTTCATCGTACTACCTCCAAGGTTTTTGCGTTGGATCGAGTGTTTCTACGTAAACGAAAAAACGACAACTGTCAAATCCGCTTAGATCATCGATGGAATTCGCGATGTGACGTACACCACTTCTTTCGTAGAGAATATCGAAGGAGTATTCCAGTGGGAAAATAAAGTAGATGCGGATGTTGTGATGGATGGACAATTTATTACGGCAGTTGGAGGGGCATACGTTGAATTTGCGGTACTTGTATTGCAAGCCCTAAAGCTGGAGGATGAACACTCGTGATTTGCCTATCGAACGAATATTGAGCGGTTCATGTAAATCCTCCGTACCCCTTCGCTTTCGTTAGCTAAGGGGTAAGTTTAGTGTGCGTGTAAATGTAATGCTTTCCTTATGGATGCATCAGATTTGGCTTTGTCACGAGCTGCTTGCAGCTATTCTATTATGTGAATGGTTTGGGAAGATATCGTGAACGATCAATCTTTTGATTGGTTTTCCCAAGATGATTTTTCGTTAATTTTGGGGGGAGATTGCAATATTATCGTCGGTACTTATCAAAAACTAGTACATCTACATGGTAATTCTGCTTATATGCTTATTGCTTTCCGAAATACCTAATGATGCCAAGATATTATCCATTTCGATGTGGATGCGATTTGCAAGAAAGAAATGCCGGTAGCGTACATTCCTAGCGAGCAGGGATTTTCACTAGACATATGCCAAGAAATCTTGCAATTGCTCCTTGGAGATCGTCGTGTGATTGGCTTGGAAGTAACTGAATTTTCCGGACTCCGGGATGTAGATCATCATTCGTCGAAAATGCTGGCTCAGCTGCTGGTTAATAGTCTTGCGGCGAAGAAAGGGTTAGAGAAATGAAAAGAGTAGAAATCAAGGCTAGTGGCGGGAAAATTGATTCTCTTGTTTTTAACGGGGAATATTATCATACAATGCGCCTAAAATTAGAAAAGTTCGAGCTGGAGGGAAATGAACTATACGATAACCCTATTCGTGTGCGAAATTTTCGAGTCAACATAAAAATATCTCAATCGATCATAAGGATTTATTGATCAATTCGTTCCCAAAAGGAAAGACAAAAAGAGCCGCATCAGCGACTCTATAAAGATTGGGGGGAATTAACATGTATCCTGTGCCTCATTTTACGTTTTGCGAAAGTTCAATGCTATTCGTCGTCGTTGTCATCAACGAATACATCGTATAGAGTACCAGTTCCCTTATCTACATCGACATCTCTAAAGGACACCTCATAAACCTTTCCTGATCTTCCGTTGGTGCCTTCAGGAACAAAGGAAACTTCAACCGAGCGAAGTACATCATTGGTAGTGAATGTGACAGCCTTAATCTCATACCCGGTTTCAGGCAGCTCGATATTCTTTTCTTTCAAAGCTTCTTTTGCTTTTTCAATAAAAGGGGCAGCCAATTCTTGGTCAAGTTTACCGATTACGGTACCGAATTTATTAATGACCTTTACATCCACCGTACCTGTTCCCTTGTCCAGATCGGCATTTTTAAACTCGGCAAGATACACTTTCATCGTACGTACTTTTTCTTTATCTTCTGGAAGCCATATCACAATTACAGTATTTGAATTTTTGCTGCTGAAGTCAGTATTAATCTTGTATCCACTTGCAGGAAGTTCAATATTCTTTTCTTGGAAGGCATCTTTTGCTTTTTGAATGTAATTGGCTTCCTGCTCTGCTGTCAGCTTACTATCAGCCTTCTTGTCTTTCTTGTCGTCTTCGTCATCCTGCTGTTCTTTGTGTTCTCTAACAAATGATTTGAATACTTTACCGGTTCCTTTATCCAAATCGACATCTACAAAATGCACATAGTAGACCTTTCCGGATCGCCCATCAGTACCTTCGGGTAAAAAGGACACTTCAACCGAGCGAAGTAAATCATCAGTAGTGACTTTGACACCTTTAGCTTCATACCCAGTTTCAGGAAGGTCGATATTCTTTTCTTGTAAAGCTTCTTTTGCTTTTTCGATAAAAGGAGCGGCCAGTTCTTGGTCAAGTTTACTGAATACGGTGCCGAATTGATTGATGACCTTTACACTCACCGTGCCTGTTCCCTTATCCAGATCGGCATTTTCAAACTTGGCTCGATACACTTTCATCGGTTTCTTTGCTTCATCTTCATCTTCATCTTCAGGAAACCAACTCACATATACGGTCTCTGTCTCTTTCATGAAATGGTATGCTTCAATCTTGTATCCACTTGCAGGAAGTTCAATATTTTTTTCCTGGAAGGCATCTTTTGCTTTTTGAATATAAATGGCTTCCTGCTCTGGAGTCAGCTTAATATCTTCCTTCTTGCCCTTCTTGCCCTTCTTGTCCTCTTCGTCATTCTGCTGTTTTTTGCTATCCGCTTTTTCCACTTTTTTTACCTGCGCGACAATACCATCTTTGTTCCCGTTCATGGCCGCCTGTGCAGGAATTACAGGGAATACGGCAGTTACCGCCAACGCAGACAGAGCGGAAACGCTCAGAAATGATCCCAGCTTCGATTTTGTTTTTTTCATAGAAAATCCTCCATTGGTTCGGTGCTTATCGAGCCAAAGTACTCGATAGCATTGATAGAGTATCAATCCAATGTCATGGCTTCGTCATTACGATGTCATGGATTTGTAAATTCCATCCATTTATCCACTAATTGATCAATTTCCAAAAAAACGAAAGGACGGCTTCTTCGCCGTCCTCCCACTCGTTTATTTCACCGATTCTGCTATTTTCACATATTCTTCGATCGGCTTGGTTCCGAACGTTTTGTAAATGACACCTTTGCTCGGCTCCCAGAACAGCACCTGCAAGGCTGTCAGGTTCGGATCTTGAGCGCTCCACGCCTTATACTGGCAAGCATACGCAGTCGTTCCGTTTGCCAGCTTGATTTCCTTCACGGTGCTTTTGCCTTCGATGTACGGGACCTTCCCTACCTCTTTTTGGATGTCGCCTTTCATGATGTCGATGAAAAAGCGTTCATCCGGATTGGTCGGGTTCTGGAAATTGACAGTTACAGACTCCTCATCCTCTGATTTCGTCAAGCTGTACGTGATGACGGCTCCCACAGGCAGCTTCGTCGGCATTGGGATCTTCGAGCCAAGCCATTTCTCGGCTTCTTCTGCGGTAATTGTTTTTGTATCGGATTCGATTTCGTATTGATCCGGTGGCGTGGGAGGTGTACCCACTCCGACAGACTCTGCCATCTTTTTCAGTTCATCCACAGCGAGGCCGCTTGCCAATTGGTACACAATTCCCTTCTCTTCTTCCCACAGCAGACTGGATTCGGAAAGTAACGCTTGCAGCTTATTCTTTGATCAAGCAACAACCGAGAAAATGAGTTAACAGAACAAACAACTCATACTTTTCAACCCTTAGGGAAACCTAAGGGTTTTTTACGGTATTAACTCTTTTTTTAATCACAAGTTTCGCATATACGTAAGCGTCACATAGACTTAGGCCTCATCAAGAATTTTGATGTAATACGACACCTATCCCATCACGCGACAAGTGCTCGGAAGCGAAGATGACCATGGCAAATAAGGCTCGATCGCTTCTGGATTTTGTGGATTCGAAAGCTGCGGAAGCTGCTCGAACAGATACTTTAAATATTGAAACGGAAGAAGTCCGTTTTCCTTCGCCGTCTCGATCACGCTGTAGATCGCCGCACTTGTCTTCGCGCCGCGAGGCTTATTCGCAAATAAACAGTTCTTTCTTCCGATCACGAACGGCTTGATCGAGCGTTCACTTCGGTTGTTATCGATTTCGAGTCGGCCATCCTTCAGGAATTCGGTCAATTTCTCCCACTGATTCAGGCTATAAGCAATCGCTTGTCCGACCAGACTCTTCGGTAGGGTTTGAGAGCGATGTTGCTTGAGCCACACCAAATAAGTCTCCAGGATTGGAAGGCTTTGCTTCTTCCGCTCGGCATATCGTTCTTCTGGCGAAGCATCCTTCAGTTCGCGCTCAATGGTGAAGAGAGCATTGCAGTAAGCCAGTCCTTGACTGGCTACCGAATCCTTGTTATCTCTCGTCGCCGGCGGAGCTGCTTTCAGCGCTTCGTCATATTTACGCCGCGCATGTGCCCAGCATCCCACAAGAGTCACACCAGCAACCTTATGATAGCCCGCGTAACCATCGACATGCAGGTAACCATTGAACCCGGATAAGAAGCTTTGAGGATGCTCGCCGCCACGTGTCTTCTGGTAATCATAGATGACCGCCGGCGTTACGCCGCGTCCGGTGCGATACAGCCACAAATACGAGGACGATTGGGCAGACTTCCCGGGCTCACGCAGCACTTGCAGCGTCGTCTCATCTGCATGAAGCACATCCTGCCTTAGCAGATAAGCTTTCATCACGGAGACCAATGGCATGAGCCATTTCTCGGCTCCGTAGATCATCCAATTCGCCATCGTCTGACGAGATAACGTGTATCCAAGACGACGGTGAAGCCAAACTTCCCGGATAAACAGGTCTTGGCATCGCAGTTGTGACGATCGGGGTTTGAATATCTTCACGTTCACAATAACGGCAAGCATACACATTCCGCACGTGACGGATGACCTTCACTTGTGGTGGTACAACGGCAATTTCACTGCGTGTCTCGGTACTCATCTCGTGAAGAAACCCACCGCAGCACGCACATATTTGCTCGCCTTCAGAAAGTGTATAGGTAATGGTCTCTACAGGTAGCTTGGAAAGATCCTCTGTTCGCTTGCCGGATAACTTGCGCCGCTCGTAGGTGATTTGTTCAGACAGCGGCTCTTCATCGGCAGGCGATGCAAGCATTTCGGCTTCGTTGAACAACGGGATTTCTAATTGATCCGGATGCGTCTGCTCGCTGGAAGCACCGAAACGCTTCTGCTGCGCTAAGCGGAACTGCTCTTCGTACCATTTGAGCTTGGCCGATAGTTCGATGATTTGTTGTTGTAGAGATTCAATGGTTGGCATATCTGCATGTTTTTCCATACTTTACACATTAGATAATAAAAACCCAATTACTGTAAGTGCCTCTGACAAAGTGATTACAAAGATGTGACTAAATGACGGAAACGGCATTAACCTTGGGATGCGCTTGCCGCTGGCTGAGTGAAAGACCATCCAGCAGCCAGCGAAGCTCCCTGCTCGAAATGGCTACTACTTCTTCTTTACCTGTCGGCCATTGAAATCTGCCACGTTCCAGACGGCGATAATAAAGCCAGAACCCATTATGATCCCAGTAGAGAATCTTGAGCTTGTTACATGCCCGGTTACAGAATACGAACAAGCCGGAGGAGAACGGATTCAGACCAAAGCTTTCCTGAACGATGGCGGCAAGTCCGTCGATCGACTTGCGCAGATCGGTAGAACCACAGGCGAGAAACACACGCTGATTGCTTGGAAAGGTTAGCATGATGAAGTAAGCGCGTGAATTACTTCGCGCAGAAGCTTCGGGTCAAAACCGGAATGAGAGAAGGAACAGGAAAGGTGCTACCAGGCAGATCTACGGCGGCAAGCGGTACAAACTGAACGGGAGAAGTCTTTGGATCTGGAGTAGCCCTGGATGAAACACGATTTATTTTGTAGAGCCAATATTTCAATTGTTCGACAGAGCATTGATTTGCGGTGCACCAAGCTTTCATCGTGAGGCCACTTGCCCGATAGGCTTCGATGCGTACATACCAATCTTGTCTGCGTTGTTCTTTGGCATTCATGAGATACCCTCCGTATTCAGGTTAATCTCATGATCTCTTAGCTAGCATAGTGGTTGAAGGTGGGAAGAGTTTGGCGCTTACGTTTAATCGGTAGGTTGTCATGGTTTTGTCAAAGATCGTCTCGAGCATTGGGGCAAGCTGGAATCCGGGTATGAAAAAAGAGCCGCCATACGCGACTCTCCATCTTCTTCGTCCACCCTGCTATGTGAAACTTGTTACTAAGGAACGGTTCTTCTTACCCAGATATCCCATAATTCACCAGTTCCTTTCTCTAAATCAACTTCATCAAAATAAGCAAGATAAACTCTTTCCTTTATAGAAGCGATATCAGTCCCTTCAGCAACGCCGTCGGGATACCAGTAAATTCTCACCTCTGGTAGTCGTTTCGGTTGATCATCGTGGTACCTAATCTTGCTACTAATCCAATAGCCACTTTCAGGAAGTTTTACCTGCTTCTCTTGAAAAGCGTCTTTTGCCATCTGGATAAACGGGGCTGCCTGTGCTGGTGCCAGTTTCACACTCCTGATAATCGGCTCTGGTGGTATTTCGTCCACGATTCTCGTTTCTTCTTCGTTCGTTTCTACGTTCTCAACTGTACCTGTTCCTTTTTTTAAATCAACATCTGAAAATTGCACGTAATAAAGCTTGTCATGAACAGCTTGATAAACGTTATTGCTTTTCGTATATCTTGGGTACCAGTAAAGATCGACAAGCGCTATTGTCTCTTTTTCCGTGATGGGTTTTACGACCAAGCATCCCGCCAGATCGTAGCCGATTTGCGGAATTTTGATGTTTTTGTCTTTCCAAACTTTTGTTGCCTTGTCTATATACGGGGCGAACATCGTGTTTGGTTTGAACGATACGATGTCCCTGCGTATACAAATCTTGATCTCTTTAATTGTGCCCGTTCCTTTCTCCAAGTCCACATCGGTCAAATTGACAAAATAGCTTTCGTGAAAGCCTATCAAAGGTGGTTCGGCTCCTTCCTCTCTTTTTGGATGCCACCATATCTCAGCGGTCGTTGTATCCTCGCTCGTTTCACTGGAAAATGAAAGCCTGTAATTATTATCAGGCAGGTCGATATGATTGGCGATAAACGCATCTGTTGCCAACTTGACGAAGGGCTCTCGCTCTTCTTTACTAAAGTCAGTGCGGATTAACTTCACTGAACTTTCTTTGGTGGGTGTCGGATTATCGGTTTTCTTCTTGTCCTGATGCTCTTCACCTTCATTCGGTTCAAGCGTGTTTGACGCCGTTGTTTCCGTCTTAATGACATCTTTGTTTTTATTGATTTCAGCCAAGCCAAACGTTGTCGGGGAGAAGCTCAAAGCAAGGGCTAACACGCCCATCACTCCAATACTTAACCATAACCCCAGCTTCATTTTTGTATCGGTCAATTTTTTCACAATTCTATCTCCTTACAGTCCTGCTTCTTATTCTGCGTTTTCGCCATACCAATGGGATTCACCGTAATTCCAAATAACCTCAAGTTCAACCATTTTCCCTACGCCTTTATCCACATCGGCGTTGTAAAATAGTGCGTAGTAAACCTTTTCCTTGATCTTGCTCTCTTGGCCAAAAACAACACCATTGGGATACCAGATGATATCCACATGATTTTTGCCTTCCGTCACGGTACTGCTGATCCAATAACCGGTTTCAGGTGTTGGCATGCCTTGCGCATCGAACGCTTCTCTTGCCATCCGAATATAGGGGGCCGCCTGATCCTTGGTCAACGGATCAAAGGATTTTTTACTCTGCTCGTGGCTTTGCTTCCAAGCGATTTCTTTGGTTTCAAGGTTTGCTGGTGGAGAGGTTTCCGTCATGATGGCATCCTTTTTACTGTCCAGAACAGCAGGGCCGAAAGCAGCCGGAGAAAAGAAGGAGGCCAGACCTAGTATGCCGATAACAGCAAGGCTAAGCCTGAAGCCGTGGGACTTTATCTTTATTTTTTGGATAGTTCGCAATACATGCCTCCATAATTACCTCGAAGTTTGATCTGGAACCAGGGTGTAAACCGATGTTCCGCCGTTCAATCTGCTTTTCATATAAATACTGCCTTGGTGTGCCGTAGCAATCGCTTTGCTTAGAGACAACCCTAAACCGTGACCGTTCTTTTTCCGATCCCTCGCGCTATCCAGCATAAAAAATGGTTGAAAAACATTTGTCAGATGCTCTTCCGGCACCCCACAGCCATGATCTTCCACACAAAAAACAACAAATGAGTCCTCTGTGTAAACAGTAAATCGAATCACTGCATCGTTTTCAGACGCTTTGGAGGCATTCTCCACGAGATTGTTTAATAGCACCAAAAAAAGCTCCGGATCGACGGTAACCGTAGAGACTGAATATATGATTTCCAGCGTTTGGCCCTTTCTGTCTAACGAAAACTGGGAGATGATTTTCAACTGCTGCATAAGGGAAGAAACATCAACTTGCTGCTTGTTCAGTGCCTCCCCATTTCCAAGTCGGAAAAGCTCCAACAGCTTTTTTGACATCCCGTCAAGCCGTTTGCTTTCCGAATGAATGAAGCTCAGGGCCTGCTCGACGTCTTTTTCTTCCAGGTCATAATGCTGAAGCAAACTGGCATAGCCCATGATGGATGTAAGCGGCGTTTTGAATTCGTGGGCCAGACTTGCGATAAACGCCTCTCTTTCCGTTACGCCCCTCTGCAGAAGCTCCATGTTGGCTTGAATCGCTTCTGCCATATGATTGAAGTCAACCGCAAGCTGGCCAATCTCATCGCCGCGCTGAACCGTTATGCGATGCTGATAGCTTCCTTTTGCAATCGCTTGAGCCTGTGTGCTTAACAGACCGAGTGGACGCAAGGCTTGTCTGATTAGGACATATAAACCTGCCGCAGAAACGGTCAAGCCAACCAATACCCAAAATGAAATCTGTAAGGATAGTGACTTTTGGTCAGCGATCAGGTTCGTTATGTCATGAGCGTAATCCAATCGAAGCAGCTGGTCATCGATCTTCATCCAACTCGAGACAAACAGTACGGTGCGCACGTCTATGTTTCGAATGACATAGCTTCGTCTCCCGTCTTTGGGTGGCGCAAGAGCCATTGCCTTTTCTTCTTCATCCGGTATACTGCTATACAGCTTCTCCCCGGATTCGCCTGTTATGGCCACATGGCTTTTCTGATCAGTAAAATACCGCCCATAATTTTGAAAAGCTTTGGTAAGGATGTCTTTCTTCAGTGTTGGATAGTAATCATCAATCGTACTTTCATACATTTTCAACGCGTTCCCGATCATGCTATGGTTCTCACGGGAGCTGATGATTTCCCGTTGAAGATTGTACTCAATGGAAACCTGTATGATCCTGTACGAAAAAAAGACGATGACCACCGTCACCAATCCGAACACCATGAGATAGATTCGCATCCACAGAGGAGTCTTCTTAACCCTCTCACGCATCTTAAAACTCCATTCGATAGCCAATTTTGTGCACCGTATGAATATGATCGGACAAACCTAGCTTTGTGCGCAGATTCAAGATATGTGTATCAATTGTCCGGGTGCTGCCATAAAAGTCATAACCCCAGACCTGATTCAGCAAACTTTCACGAGAAAAAGCAATATTCGGATTATGCAACAAAAATTCAAGCAACTCATATTCCTTCGGGGTTAACGTGACGAGCTGATTACTTTTGTACACTTTTCGGCTATGATAATCCACTGTCACATCACCTACGGTCAATGTTTCCAATACAACCTGATGACTTCTTCTCAGAGCGACTTCCACTCGTGCCAACAACTCCAACAAATCAAAAGGTTTTGTAATATAATCCTCAGCACCAAGACGCAAACCTTGTACTTTGTCCATTACACTCGTCTTGGCTGTAACAAAAATGACCGGGATATTCTTTTTCTTAAAGGATTCCAGCAGTGTGAACCCATCAACTCCAGGCAGCATGATGTCAAGGAGCGCCAAGTGATACTCCTTTTCTTCGAGATCGTTCAACGCCGTGTTACCGTCGGATGAAACTTTACAGACATAGCCTGAGGCGCCTAATGTCATTTTGATTAGTTCGGATATGGATGGATCATCTTCAGCGATTAATATTGAATATGCCATGCTGTATAACACCCCCACCATCATTACACATTTTTAGGATTTTATTGTCAACGAAATGTAAAAAGTATACAAAAACAAAAAACCCTCAATAAAATCACTTTAACTTGATCTTATTGAGGGTCACATTCATTATCATTTAGATTTTTTACTTACCGATACGAAACATTATTCAACTGCATCCACATCCATTTACTGTCAATTAGCATCGCAAGCGTCATCTCATCCATTCCGTGCAGTTGACGGTACAAACGCTGCGTTTCGACCAAGTCATTGTAGGTCAAGAACGGATAGTCCGGTCTGCCGAATGTTCCATCGGGAAAATAAGCGTAATGCAAATCGCCATTTCCGAGAATCCACTGCGATCCGAGGTTTACGACACCATAAAGCATCATATCCGCTAAATCTTTGTCAGTCCGGTCGCCGAATTGCAGGTAGCTTTTGTAGAGAAAATTGATTTCCGCCAACTGATGGTTCAAAGAAACATGTGTCTGAATCATCGGATTCGTTGCTGTCGCGTAGTCAGAAACCAGCCAGCCTTGCTGTACACCAGCGATGACAAAACGGTTCATGGCTGCATGATTGTGAAAGTAAGAAGCATATTTTTTCGCTGATTGGCAAAAGTCCTTTTCTTGATACTGATCACAGCCCCGCAGCATCAGATCAGCCGCTCCTGTGTTGAATCTCGTATCGTAAAAGCCCTCTGGTATCCCGTAATCGCCACTTAGCCACAAGGAGCGCGGCTGCGTCTTCCAGTACCCCTCAGGCTCCTGCTGTTTCAAGCTCGCCCTCAGCATCACATAGCCCATATCTCGGGCAGCCTTGCTTCCACCTGTATATAAAAAGGAGCGAAGGACATAGTTTTCAGGAATCCGCCAAAAGGAGGACTCCGAAGTCGGCTCATACGTGGAAGGGCTTTGATAGTAATACCCATCGTACAGCCATTTTGCCTTTTCCGTCACGTCCAAGTTAATCCAGACGCTGTCAATCGATTGTTCTCCCCAAGGAACGAGCGGATCTCTCGAATCGAGCGCCCACATTTCGCTGATAAGCCCTGCTTTCATCGGCAGCTTGATCACGAGCTCGACACCATAAGCCGTCTGTTTGACTTCGACTGGCAACGCCAATGCCGGCTTTTCTTCAATCGTGGCTCTGCCTTTATCCACGTAGGTAATGGGCTTACCTAACCAAATATACCTGCCCTCCGTCTCTACAAAACCTGAGGAGAGCGGAAGGGTCTGGACTTGATCAAGCGTGACAACCTTCCAATACGGTTTCTTCGATTCATCATAGGCACGATAGCGGAACATCATGTTCTGACTGTTGCCCTGAATCGGAATGGTGAAAACGTGGGGCATCATATTGCGCTGACCTGTCATTTTATGGGCCCAATACGTGACACCATCGGAGAATCGAAATTCTTGTTTTTGGTGAATCGCGCCATTCAGGTGGTCAACAGTCTCTGTTTCTGTTGGTTTTTTCCATTCGTTTGCAGAAATATCGCTCGGAAAGAAACTACTTACGGCGATGGCCGTCATCAAAAGGAGCATTCTGCTGATTTTTCTGACCATGTCATCCCCCTATTCTATTAAAGGAGAACCGAAAGTCCTACTTTAAAATGAATATTTCGTAGTGATTATTATTTTTATAATAATCTGATAAATTAACCATAGGTGTCTACTTCTATTTCTCAGGAGGGAATTTATGGACAAGAAAGTACGCTACGTTGTTTCTACAGCACTCGTAATATCTCTGTTCACCAGCCCCTCAATCATCCATGCCAACCAAGCTGAACCACAAACCCACATTCCTTATTACGGAATAGGGCCAACCTATGTACAGCCTGCACAGATTGAGAGCTTGTTTCCCAAGCCAACTATCCAGTTTGGGACACCCGGCTTCCAAGAAGGAAAAGAAGCTTTTACGTCCCAGGAAGAAATGATGGCTTACATAAGCAAATTGGCTGCAGGCAACAAGGAAATCCAGCTGCTATCCATCGGTACATCCCTGGAAGGTCGCGATATCCCCCTGCTGTTATTCAGCAAAGACCACGGCAAGCTCAAACAAAACAAAGAGAAGCCACTCATCTGGCTACAGGCACAAATCCATGGAAATGAACCCGCATCCGGTGAATCTGCTCTTTTGATCGCCAAATGGCTGGCAGAAGGAAAACTTGGCGCCGATCTCTTGGATAAAGTAAACATTGCGATTGTTCCCCGCATCAATCCAGATGGCTCCTACCAGTTCAAACGCTACATCGCGACAGAGCTGGATGCCAACCGCGACTACATGAAGGTAGAATATCCAGAAGTGCAAGCGGTTCACCAAGCCATTAATGCCTATCAACCTGATGTGGTGCTTGACGCCCACGAATACGGCGTCTCTTCCAACCAGCTTCGCGATGTTGGAGAAAAAGGCGCGATCTCTTCCTACGATGTTCTGATCTCCTCTGCGAAAAACTTGAATATCCCCGCAAACCTGCGAAAAATGTCAGACAACCTGCTCTTGGCTGACGTTCAAAAAGCACTCGACAAGGAGCAGCTTTCTCATCACGCTTACTATACGCTGGCAAAAGGCAAGGACGGAAAAGTGACCGCAACAGAAGGCAGCACAGAGACAAGAATCGGACGCAATGCTCTTGGATTGAAAAACACATTGACGTTTTTGGTGGAGACACGCGGCATTGGCATTGGACGCGCCGATTTTGAGCGCCGTGTATTCAGCCAGGCCATGACTCACGCTGCTGTCATTCAATCAACAGCGGTCAACGCCAAAGCAATCAAGTCCGCCGTGATGCAAGCACGCGAAGAAATCACGGAAAAAGGCAAAAAGGCAAACGACAACGACAAACTCGTCATCCTGAGTGAGAATAAGCGCGTACCAGATCAGTCTCTCGAAGTGGTCGATCTAGCCACCGCAAAAAAAGTCTCTACCCCCATCGACTGGGTAAGCTCCACGGATGCCTATCCCATACTCGAACGCGAGCGCCCCACTGCCTACCTCATGCCTCCTGGCTACCATGACGTCGCGACCAAGCTGGAATTGCTCGGTGTTTCGGTAAGCAAGCTATCAAAAGAAACGACCATAGCGGTAGAAAGCTACACCATTTTGGAAAACAAGGTGAATACGATTTACGAGAATGGGCATTTCACCAACCAAGTGACTGCAAATGTAACAGAAACAACGAAAACCTTTCCTGCGGGTAGTTACGTGTTCAGCATGGCCCAGCCAAACGCGAACTTCATTGCGTTAGCCCTGGAACCGGAATCAGTGGACAGCTACGTCACGTTTAACTTCTTGCCCGTTGAAAAGGGCGATGAAGTCCCGGTGTATCGCTATATGCTGGAGCAACCGCTACCCACCACACAAAAGAATTAAAGGAAAAATTCCCCTCTCTAAAGTTAGACTCCTGAGAGGGGAATTTTGTTACATGTATGGACTTACTTTATTTCAAACACTTCTTGGGCAAGCCCTGCCAGCTTTTGCGTATTGCCGCTCACTTCGACCATCGTCGCGGAAATTTCCTCTGTAGCGGCTGCCTGACTCTCCATGGTTTGATTGATCAGTTCAATCGAGTTTTGCAGAAGGGTTATCAAATCCCGGATGGAATCCGTGGTTTGCTTGATTTTGTCTGCATTCGCCCTGGAATCAGTCGCCATATTGCGAACCTCATTCGCAACGACAGCGAACCCACGCCCTGCATCTCCTACTCGCGCAGCCTCAATGCTCGCATTTAGTCCCAAAATGTTACTTTGATCAGCGATTTTTTTCACAGCGAGTGTAATTTGCTCGATCTCGGTCGTACTTTGGCTGACATCATTGGCTTGCTCTGAGATCGCCTTCATTTGCTCGTTCAAATTCCCGATCTGCACGGCCATCTCGTGTGTGGTGGCACTCACCTGCTCGACGACACTCGAGAGATTTGCAGCGATTTCATACAGCTCATTGGCTCGCTCCATACTCGAACCAATGCCGACACCGCCAATGACTTTTCCCGTGTGATCATGCAGGGGAATCGCCCGTGCGACGAGAGGGAAACCAAACAATTCCTTGGGGACCATCATCGCCTGCTTGGTGTTTTTTCGAATCGCGTTGGTGATCACATCTCCTTCCTGGAGTGGATCACCAGGCTTGACTTGCAGTGCAAATGTTTGGGCAGGTACATTGCACAATAGCTTTTCCGTGTCGTAGACCCCAATGGTAATGTCATCGGAGAGCAAATCATTTAAATAGGGGGCAACCTTGATGAAAGCCTCAAGCAGTTCTGCGTTTTTCCCCTTTTCGGAAGCTTCTGTTTCGTTCCATTCTTCGTATCCGTTCATGACCCTCTTCACCTCTATATTTTGCTGGCATTAGTACGGAAATTGACGCTTCTTGTGCTGAACCGAAATCCATTTCAGCGTAGTAAACTCTTCTAAGCTCCATTGACCATTCAATCGTCCCAACCCGGAGTGCTTTTCACCGCCGAACGCCACGATTGGCTCGTCATTGATCGTTCCATCGTTGATGTGAATCATGCCGGTCTCAATGCGCTTGGCCATCTCGGCACCTCTCTCCAGATCGCGGGTGTGAATTGCCCCGGACAATCCAAATGGTGTCTCGTTTGCCATGCGAATCGCTTCTTCCTCGGAAGCAAACGACATGATGCAAACAGCCGGACCAAACAGCTCTTTGGATGCAATCGACATGTCTGTGGTCACTCCTGTCAAAACAATCGGTTCGACCACGTTTCCTTTTACTTCCCCTTTCAGTGCAGGAACGGCTCCTTCGCGTATCGCCTCATCGATCGTTGCCATCAGATTGGCGACTTGCCGTTGATTGATGAGTGGACCGATTACCGTGTCAGGATCATTCGGGTCGCCTACCTTGAGTCCAGATACTTTTTCCACGTACAGATCGAGGAATTTATCGTATACATCTTGGTGAACCAGAACCCGGTTAGCTGACATGCAAATCTGACCTTGGTGGGTAAAACGGCTGAATACTGCTGCATTGACGGCATACTGGAGATCCGCATCCTCCAAAACGATCAGCGCACTATTGCCGCCCAGCTCCAAAATCGCCTTTTTGAAATGCTTCGCTGCCACCTGCGCGATATGGCTCCCAACTTGGCTAGACCCTGTAAACGAAAGGATGCGCGGAATCGGGTGGGAGACAAAACCATCGCCAATTTCAGCGATGTCCGTCACTACGACGTTAATCAAGCCTTTGGGCAGACCTACTTCTTCAAAAATTTTCGCGATGAGAGTCCCACCCGTGATTGGCGTGTGCTCATGCGGTTTGAGGACGACACCGTTGCCCGCGCCAAGAGCTGGAGCCACAGACTTCATCGACAGATAGAACGGGAAATTGAACGGACTGATGACGCCGACAACTCCTGCGGGAATCCGATACAAGCGGTTTTCTTTTCCGTCAACGGGAGAAGGCAGAATTTTTCCTTCCATCCGCACTGGGAAGGTAGCCGCCTCGCGAATAATATCCTTCACAAGCCCGATCTCAAAAAACGCCTTCAATCGGGTTCCGCCCAATTCACGAATGATGATCTGAATGATTTCTTCTTCATGCTCTTCGATATAGTGAACAGCACGCTCCAACATTCGAGATTTGGTATAAGCATTCACTTCGTCCCACTCTTTTTTCGCGTGGGCTGCCGCCTTGTAAGCCGCGTCGATATCCTCCAGATTTGCCATTTTGAATTCTGCGATGACTTCCCCGTTGTAAGGGTTGATATCTTGCAATGTCTTCACGCCAAGCCCGTCGCGCCACTCCCCATTGATGTACTGCTTGTCCAATGTTTGCAGGATTGACATGCTACAACCTCTCCCTTTTGTAAAGTAAAATAGGCCCCTTTCGCATGAAAGGAGCCGTAAAACTAAAACAGCAAAATACACTGCTCGTTGGCAACCCGGCTGCCATCGTAACGTGTACATTAGGCCCGTGGCTTTGCGTCCCCAATTTTCAATGGGTTTGCCCATTCATAGCGAATGCTGATAATATTTTGTCGAAAAAAGGAAAGATATGGAGAATCATACTTAGATTATAGTACTCCATTTCGAATAGTCAAACGGTAACATGTAAATATTTCGTGAAAGAAAGTTAATAACTACCAAAAAGCCCGCATCGCTTGGATACGGACTCCTGGTTCTTCTTCCTTATGCTCACAATAACGATTTGACATTCTTTACGCTCGTCGCGAGCATTTGCTCCGTCGCGTTGGCGTCCCTTATGTGCTTGGTCAAGCCTTCATTCAGCTCGTCCAGCAAACCCTTTGCATCACTTACCTGCTGGGACACATCATCAGCAAATCGCTTTTGATGCGCGATGATTTCCATCACACCCGACACTTCGACGTTCAGTACCTGGAAAGCGTTCACGATCTGATCTGTCTTCTGTGCAGCATCCTTGCTGATAGAAAGTCCATTTTTGATTGCACTGCTGCTTTTTTCACTGTTAGACAATGCTTCTTTTGTTTCTTCCTGAATCTTGCCAATCAATTCTGCAATCGTCTTGGTCGAGTTCGCTGTCATCTCGGCCAGCTTCCGTACCTCATCCGCTACGACGGCGAAGCCTCGGCCTTGTTCACCTGCACGTGCCGCTTCTATCGCTGCATTCAGGGCGAGAAGGTTGGTCTGATTCGCAATGTCGCTGATCACCTTGACGATGCTCGTAATTTCCGAAGAGCTCTCTTCCAAGCGGCTCATGGACTTGGACGTATGGACCGATTCTTTGTCGAGCAGGCTCATGACCTGCACAACGTCCGTCATCGCCTTCTTGCCTTCATCTGCACACGCTACCGATTGTTTACAGATGTCTGTCAGGCGCTCTCCTCGAACCGACAACTGGCTCGCAGATTCATCATCCCGCTCGTTAATGGCCTGGATATTATCTACGACACGCTTCATCCTTGTCACCAGTCGCACCATTTGATCGGATTCGGCGTTCATCGCCTGGTTTGAACTGAGGATCGCACCCATCTGTTCGTAAAGATCGCGAAGCTCATGTTTCCAAGCGTCTTGCTGTCCTGTCATTGTGGTTGTGGCTGTCGTCGCTGCTGTCTCTTTTTCTGCCAGGCCTTTGTCTTTTTTCCAAAACATCCGCTTCCCTCTCCTCTGTACCCATCAATTGTCACCTCGGCGGCTATATACGCGGGACTCGATTATTCCCGGATGTTGTTTCGCCAAGCTCAGCAAGTTTTCCAAGAAATAATAGTGACCCTCCAAGAGCTCCACGTCTTTACGCTCAAAATGCTTCGCCTGCAAATACTGCTGCATTTCCAAAGCATAGCGCTCCAGTTTATCGTGAAAATCGTTGGCACGAAGCATTTGCTCCACTTCTGGATATTCTGTTTTCAGGCGACTTAGCTCGCTGTATACACGCCCACCCTCCAGAATCATCTGGTAGGCCGTGCGCTCAAGCGTAGCTGTTGTAGCTGCCTCCTGCTCCTCACGCTCCTCGCGCAAAGCTGCCAAGTACGTGATAAAATGGTAGACAGTTAAAAACAATGGTCCTAAAAATAGAATGATCCCTGCCTTGTACACATGCTGATTGGACAAATTGCTGATGAGCAGGAACAAGTGAAACAAGATCGCACCCAACCATACATAGATGATGATTTGGTGATTGATCTTCCCTGCCTTTTGGTGGCGTGAAAAGGCAAAGGTAAGTCCGAGCAGATAAAAGGCAAGCAATGTAAAGCTGGCAGAAAACAAAGCCATCTCCATATCGATCAGCCAATCTGCTTCGGCGGGTATTTCGATAAAGAATTCAAAAGCGAGCACCAGCAGTGAGAACAGCAACCCCATGATCCAAAACCGGCTTACTTCCGAGTCATTCCTCCGCCGGGAGCGGTAGCGTTTTGCACGGGATCCTTCCATAATGCTCTCACCTCATTCTCTATGATTCGCCATGATTCTATCTTTTCCTTTCACATGGGGCCAAAATCTGACATCGGAGGCTGTTATGACAAAAAATTTACCGACACCATTTACCGAGCGCATGCAAACCTTGCTCGGGCACGATTTCGAGGCATTCGTTTCCTCCTATGATCAGCCTGTAACACACGGCTTACGGGTCAATCCGTTGAAGGTAGGGCGTGACGTTTTTTTGAAAATCTCGCCTTTTGCTCTGGAAGCAGTCCCTTGGTGCGAAAACGGATTTCGCTACAAAGAGCCAGCTCGTCCCGGCAAGCATCCTTTTCACTCCGCCGGCATGTACTATTTACAGGAGCCAAGCGCGATGTCCGCTGCCGAAGCACTCGGTGCCCAACCTGGTGAGCGCATCCTCGACCTATGTGCAGCGCCAGGAGGGAAATCGACGCAGCTTGCAGCGTTTTTGCGTGGACAAGGAATGCTTGTGGCAAACGAGATCCATCCTGTTCGAGCAAAAGCCTTGTCAGAAAATCTGGAGCGCTGCGGCGTTACCAATGCCGTCGTGACCAACGAAACGCCTGAACGTTTGCAAGAGCGATTCCCCCAGTTTTTTGACCGAATTTTGGTAGATGCTCCATGCTCTGGCGAAGGAATGTTCCGCAAGCTACCCGAAGCAATCGAAGACTGGAGTCCTGCAAAAGTAATGGAATGCCATGTCATGCAAGGTGATATTCTCGAGGCGGCCGCTGCAATGCTGAAGTCAGGCGGGACGTTGGTCTACTCCACCTGCACATTTGCTCCGTTGGAAAATGAGCAGTCCCTGGTTAACTTCCTGGACCGTCACCCGGAATTTGAGATCATCTCGCTGCCACATGCAGATTGCTTTTCTGCTGGCCAACCCGAGTGGGCGTCGCCACAAAACGAGCAGCTCACCCAGACAGCCAGATTGTGGCCGCATCGTCTACAGGGAGAAGGTCATTACCTCGCCAAGCTGCAAAAGAGCGAGAGCGCTGAGGTTCAAGAACCTTCCGGGAAGCGTAAAGAAAAGCGTGCGGCAAAATCAACTCCGACGGGTCGAAAAGAAGCACTGGCAGCCTGGCGTACGTTCGCAGTCGAAGCGCTCCCGGCGCTCTCCAAATCATTCGAAGATGAAGCTGCTTTTCTTTTATTTGGCGAGCAGCTCTACTACTCACCTGCTCCCGAGCTCGACTGGGACAAGCTCAAGGTCATGCGCGTCGGTCTGCACCTGGGAACCGTAAAAAAGAACAGATTTGAACCTGCACACGCCTTGGCGCTCGCCCTCTCTCCTTCGGAGGCAGCCCGTGTCGCTTCGTATGGCGCGGACGATCCTGAACTGTTGCGGTACCTAAAAGGAGAAGCGCTCACACGTGATGGGGAAAGCGGCTGGACGCTGGTTACTGTAGATGGATACTCCATCGGTTGGGGCAAGCAATCAGAGGGGCAACTCAAAAATCATTATCCAAAAGGTCTACGCTGGTTATAAGATTACATCAAAAATAAAAAAGCTCACAAAGCTACACGAAATGCATTCGTGACTGCTTGTGGGCTTTTCTCTTTTTTCTCATGATCGCCCTCTGCGGGGCGGACTGTCTACTACCGTCAACGAGCCATTTCTTATATAACGCAATATTTTTGAAACAGATATCCCTGTTGCATTGGCAATTTGCATCGCATTCGAATTCGGATAAGTTCTCACGTAATTGCGAATCATCTGGTAGTCTTGTATTTCGTTTTCTCCGCAAACCTGGCAACTGTACTCTCCCCGGCCCATCGGACTGCCGCATTTCAAGCACGTATCCGTCGTCATCACTGGTTCTCCTCACACCCTGTACTATGGTACTTTCACAAGAAAGGGTTCTATCTTCCTATCTATTACCCAATTCACATGGGAGGAAAACACTATTTTCTCTCACAATTCCTGTATCCTATTAAAATTCGATGCAGTCATTCCGAACTCCTTTAAAAAGGCCAGTATCGCGGCAGCAAACAGCTTTTTGCGTAAAGGGCAATCGCAAACCCAATTAGAAAGACACCACTAAGCCCATGAAAAACGTTGAGCCAACCCGGGCGAAAAAAACGAGCCAAATACGCGGCCAACAAAGCTACCAACCCAAGGAACAATAAAGTCGATAACAGACAGCCCGTAGCAAACAAGAACAACTCCGTTGGATGAACAAAAGTGCCAGATGCCAATAGCGAACCAAATACTCCCGCCCAAAACAGAACGGTCAGAGGATTTGCGAGCGTCAGAAGCACGCCGTGCCAAAAGCTGCTTCGATCCGACCGAGGATGCTGGACTGGTGTTTGTTCATGCTCTCCTCTTCCTTTTATGGCACGCAAGGTTTGAATCCCAAACCAAGTCAAAATCAGGGCTCCCATAATCAAGACCATCTGTTTGACCCATTGGATTTGTAACAGCAGCGACAGTCCCCCAATTGCCCCTACCATATACACCGTATCCACGAGTGCCACACCCAGTACCATCATAAGTGACTCCCGCAATCGCCGAGTCATTGAGCGATGCAACACCGCCAGACAAACCGGACCAACGGATAGCTGGAGCATCATCCCGAATAATAGACCGTTCCAGATCGCCATCAGATTCATATCTCCTCTTTCATGGAAGACAGGACGATCATCGTATTCGTCTTGCTTACCCCTTCTACTTGCTTTAATGTTTCAGAGATGAATCGTTCCAGATCAGCCGTCCCTTTTACGGCGACCTTCAATACATAGTCGTAAGCTCCCGCAATATGATGGCATTCAAGGACACAGTCTGCCTGCATGACCGTTTCACGGAAGCCAGCGATATGCTCCGTTTTCTCGATTTGTACCATCACAAACGCAATCAGGTGAAGCCCTAGCTGCTCCCGATCCAGCTTCACCGTGAATTGCTTGATGAGTCCTGTATCCTCCAGCTTGCGTATTCGCTCGGAGACCGCAGGCACGGACAAATGAACCTGCTTGCTGATGTCGGAGCTGGTGATTCGGGCATTTTCCCGCAATAAGCGGAGGATTTGTTCATCGATCCGGTCCATAGTGGTACCCCTCCTTTTTATCAAGATTATACCAATTTCTTTAGAATAAAAAGGAGTTCGGCACTATTACCGTATTTTTTAAAGAATTGTCGCACTATCTCTTTCGTTTTTTCTGTAGCACAAATAATCTTGGGGCGTTTTCCTAAAATAATGCTGTCGAGAGAGACGAAAAGGCATCTTACGCTATCTTCTACGCTGATAATTGCTCTTTCTCTTTCTTTAACGAAAACAAACGGATCGCGAGCAACAGTGACAGCAACGCAATAACAAATCCCGACCAGCCTAGATGCTCCACAGAGGCGTTGCTGATCACCAGTCCCCCAACCCATGATCCCAAAGCGAAGCCAAATTGAATAAAGGATGTATTAATGCCAAGAGCGATATCCGGCGAACGGGGCACCTGAGTAACCAGATATAGCTGTTGGGCCGGAGACGTTGCCCATGTGGCGAGCATCCACAGCATGATGATCACGATATGGACAGTTATCACTCCATCCATGACCGAAAGCAAAAGCAGCATGCTTGCCTGAAGGGAGAGTCCAAAATAAATCGAAAATTTCGGTCCCTTGCGATCTGCGATAACCCCTCCAATTTTCGACCCCATAAAACTGCAAATGCCTGCTAAAAACAGAATCGCGGAAATCTCGGATGCCGAAAGCTCTGCCCGGGTTAGCAGGAAAGGCGCAATATAAGTAAACACTGTTGAATAAGCGCCGATGTACAACAACGTGATAACAACCGCGGCCAGAATTTTTTTATTTTTTATAACAGCCAACTGTACCCGCGGTGTTACAGTCTCCTGCGCTTTTATAGGCGGGACTTTTTTATAAATGACAAGCAGCGGAATTAAGCCCAGCAGTCCAATGAAAATGAACAGCAGTCTCCAGCCAATCGCTTCACTTAAATAAGTGCCAACCGGGAGGCCAAGTACAAGCGAGCTGCTCAATCCCATCAAAATGATACCGATTGCTCGCCCACGATTGCCCTCTTCAACTAGCTGTGTAGATACCGCCATCGCAACAACAGTAGCAACTCCTCCACTGAGTCCTTGGATCATACGTGTAACCAGCATCATCTCAAAGGAAGGACTCACATAGACCAGCCAGTTGCTCAACATAAAAATGCCAAGCATCGTGAGTAATAATTTTTTTCGGTCAAGATGGATTGTAGCAGCGATGATTATGGGAGCCCCTATTGCCGCAGAAAGGGCAAAAGCAGTGACAAGCAATCCGGCAGACGATGTCGTGACACCCAGGTCAACTGCCACGATTTGAATAATGCCGCTGATCATATACTCCACCGTCCCAATCAGGAAAACGGCCAAAGCGAGAGTATAGACAACCCATTTATTTCCCATGCTCAATTTGCCCCCTTGCTTCAATTGGAATCTGGATTTCTATGAGCTCAACTCCAGGTTCTTCTGATAAGGGAACATAGATTTCTCTGCCGGGCTGTTCGCTTCGAATACAGTAACCATGCTGTTCAATCCACGTAGCCAGATCCAGGCAAGCTGATTCCTTAAAGGTCGAATCCGAACGAAATAGCAGCGAAGCCATTGTCTCGGCAGGCAAGAAGCTTCGTTCCATTTGCTCGGGCAGTGTGACAGAATCTGTTTTAATGGCGTAGCCCACCCCAAATTCGAAAAGCTGATCCTTTGTTCCGCTTTCCTTCCATAGCACTGTTTTGGGACCAGTCAAGGATGATTTCAGGCTGGCATCAAGCAAACTGTCGAACATTTGAAACAGCCAAGGAATATCTTCAGCAGCACCTCGTGCTGAATAGGAAATCAAGTGCATACTATCTACCTGCTTCAGAACAACCTCTTGCTCCTTCTCGATCCTTCCCTCCCGTTCAACAAGCTGCACCCGTTCTTTAATACGGGCAAGCTTTGACATCTCCATCTCCAGCAGGGATTGGATTTCATTTTCTTTGAGCCTCAGCATGCCCCGAATTTGTTCGGCTGGTATATTCTCATGAAGCAACTGCGCAATCTGCTGCAACGAGAACCCCAATTCTTTGAAGATGACAATTCGATTGATCTGCAGAAGCTGTTCGGCACAGTAATAACGGTACCCGGTCGTATCATCGATTTTTGCTGGTTTTAGAATCCCAATCTGATCATAATAGCGCAACGTTTGTAACGGAATTCGACTCAGTCGGGAAAACTCGCTGATTTTGAACAATTCCACACCTTCTCTCCCATTATTTCGATCCGAGTATAAACCTTCTAGTCGAGTATAAAGTCAAGAACTTCCTTTCATACGCCAAAGGCGTTTCTACAAAAAAACCGCCCAGATCCTTTTCGAATCTGGGCAGCCTCTTCATTTCTTATCTTCCTCTTGATTTCCCGGCAGATTGACTAAACGGTCTTCCACCCTTGGCAGAGCGAGCTGCTCCACCTTTCCCTGCTTTTTTGGCATCGGCAGGCTTAGCAGATTTACCCGCTTTGCGTGCTGCAATTGCTTCTGCCTTCTTGCGATTTTTCTCATACTGGGTCTGCATTTCACCCAGTTCACGCGCCATCTTCTTTTTGTAGCCTGGTTTTACCTTCGTCTTTTTCTTCAAGGCTTCACGTACAGGAGAGAACTCTTTGTCTTTTTCCTTCTGTTGCTCTTTCGCCTGTTGCGCCCGCAGCTCAATGAAATGAGCTTCCCGTTCTTCCGCACGTTCACGGCGACCCGCATCCAGATGGCGACCTACCTGCAAAATTCTTTCCTCGATCGATGCCTTCGTGGCTTTGGCAAAACGCCCCATCAAATTCTTCTGACGAGGAGAGATGAGGGAGATGGCTTTTCCTTTTTGTCCCGCACGACCCGTACGCCCAACGCGGTGAATGTAACTGTCCACGTCATTCGGCAAATCGTAGTTGATGACATGTGTTACGCCTTCTACGTCGAGTCCACGAGCTGCGATATCTGTCGCGATCAAGTATTGGAAACGAATCTCACGGAATTGCTTCATCAGTTGTTCCCGCTTGTTTTGAGACAAATCACCGTACAGTGCTTTCGCAGCGAGGCCATTTTCCTGCAATCGGGCTGTAAGCTGCTGCACACGAACTTGCGTATTGGCAAACACGATAGTCAAGAACGGCTGCTCCTGCTCCAGCACATCGACGAGAGCGTCCGTCTTATCGCTTTGGTTCACCACATAGTAAAATTGTTCAATGCGCTCCACAGTCTTCTGCTTGCCCTCGATCTTGATATGCGGTGGCTGCTTCATGAAGCGGTGCGCCAGTCTTTTCACCAAATCAGGCATCGTAGCAGAGAACAACAGCACTTGACGCTGGGAAGGCGTGTGGACGATCACTTGCTCCACATCTTCCAAGAAGCCCATTTCCATCATTTTATCTGCTTCATCCAGCACTAGTGTAGAGATGCGTCCGAAATGGAGCGATCCACGCTTCATATGATCCAGCACGCGCCCTGGTGTTCCGACTACAACATGAACCGTTTCTTTCAGTTTACTCAGTTGCTTGTCGATATCCGTTCCACCGTGCAGAGACAGCACGTTTACATTCAGGTGCTTACCCAGCTTTTCTACTTCTTTTGCAATCTGAATGGAAAGCTCACGTGTCGGGGTGAGGATGAGCGCTTGAATGTCGCGTTTTCCCTCTTCCAATGCGTTGAGGATCGGCAGCATGAATGCAGCTGTTTTTCCCGTACCTGTCTGAGCTTGTCCGATCAGATCTTTGCCTTCCATAATGAGAGGAATGGCTTCCTCTTGAATGTGTGTCGGTTCTTTATAATACAGGTCTTGAATCCCTTGCATCAGCTCCGGACGAAAACCAAAAGACGCAAACGATTTTGCCATAACTTCCACTTCCTTTCACAAGCGATCCGATTCGTACACCATAACTGCATGGACAGTGAATGCGATAAAATCGGCTCTCATCAATCAAAATTCATCCTAGGCAGGTTGTTGCCCTTGCGAAATCCTATCCTACCTATACTAAAGGAGTCCTTTCGAAAAAACAACTAAACCGTTCAACTCCCGGGTATTTTTCTTCAAGTCTCGCGACGATGAAGCAAGCCTAGCCGAAATTTTTGCTTACATAATGTGACCATGTATCGATTTCGCTGATCTAATTACTGTCAATGTGAAAAACCAACACAGAAAGGAGTGAAAAAGGTGAATCTAAGAGAACAGGTTCTCCTGGCAAAGCAAGGAGATCGCGAAGCTTTTATCGCTGTTGTCAAACAAGTGGAGAGCTCCTTGTACCATACGGCTAAATCCATCCTGAAAAAAGAGGAAGATATTGCGGATGCTCTCCAGGAAACCATTTTAAAAGCATATAAATCGCTGCATTCACTTCGTGAGCCCCAATTTTTCAAGACATGGATGTTCCGAATTTTGATCAATGAATGCAACAAGATAGTAGCAAATCGCTCCCGTAACGTTCTCGTGGATGAATTCCCTACCCAATTGTCACTCTCACCGAAAGACGAACATATTGATCTGCGGGACGCCGTTGAGAGGTTGGATGAACAGCAGCGCCTTGTTATTGTGCTTCACTATTTTGAAGACATGCCTTTAAGACAAGTAGCAGAGGTACTGGAAATTTCGGAGAGTGCCGCGAAAATGCGACTCAGTCGGGCACGGAACAACTTGATGGAGAAATTAACTACATTTCGGGAAGGGAAGATACATTATGGATCAATCTAAATTCGATTTCGAACTAAAAGAGTACAAACGTTCAAAGGAAACGATGATGTCACCATTGGTACGAGCACGACTGGATGAAACATACGCTGCACTCCCAGAAATGTCTCGCGATCGAAAAGTCCAACGATCACGCAAGGCACCTTATGTTGCGGCCGCCGCAGTCATTCTGGGTGCAACTGTATTCACCTCCGGTTTTATCTCGCCGGTCATGGCGCAATCGATTAAACAGATCCCAGTGGTGGGGAGTCTCTTTAGCTTAATCGAGGCGGACCTCGGCTTACGAGCTGCAGGCGAACAAGGTCTTTCTTCCAAGGTGAACAAGAGTATTTCTCATCAGGACATGAAGCTCGAGGTAACGGAGACCGTCTTCGACGGAACACGCGCTGTCTACCTACTCAGTGTAACGGCTCCAAACCTGAAGGACGGCATGTTTGATACGGGAAAAGAGGTTGTCAAACTCAGTGACGCTATCGAGAATGTCACTTTTAGTATCGATGGAAAAGGTCAAGATGCCCCAGATAGTTTGGTATCTGGCGGTGGTTTTTTCTCCTCTGCTGGCGAATCGCACCCAAACATGCTTGTCTTCGAAGAAATTTTGAAGACACCTGACCACAATTCAACAGGCAAGATTCCAGACTCTTTCCAAGCGGAAGTGGTTGTTAAGCTTGCTGGAATTGATCAAACCTTCAAGCTGGACATTCCGTTCCAAAAAGCGACAAGCAACACCATCCAGCTAAAACCGAATGCTGTTCAATCAAACGATGGGATTTCTTTCGAAGTATCCGAGGTCAATGTGACGCCAGTGACGACGCGCTTGTTGTATTCGGTCAAACTGGATGGCGAGACATCAGATAAGTCCATCAGAGCTGCCCTGTTTGACGACCAAGGTCGTCAACTGACATCCCTCCACGGAGAAGGGGAACAACGCAAGGATAGCACTCTCACATTTGACGCCCGCTATGCTTCTGAACAAGGACAGCCGAAGTATTTCATAATCAAGCCTTTTGTCGTAAAAGATCATTTCGCTGAAACAGTCACAGACGATCAGTTTATTAAGGGTCTGGAAATAAAGGTAGACCTCCCCGAGCAGAACAAGTAACCAAACGAAACCCTCCCCAATGCATTCACACCTTGAATGGGGAGGGTTTTGCTTTCCTTACCTTATCTGTCTATCAATTGTTGTACTGTTTCCTTATCGAGCTTCTTGATAACAGCTGTCAGCAGCTGGGCAGCCTGCTCGAAATCGCTTTTGGACATAATCGCATTATGGCTGTGAATATACCGTGTCGCAAAACCGACGACAATCGACGGGCAGCCAATGCCGCTTGTATGGAATTTTGCGGCGTCTGTCCCGCCTCCAGCGAGTGCATCCACCTGGATATTGATGCCGAGCTCCTCTGCTGTGTCGAATACGAGATCGCGCAATCCGGTATGCGGAATCATCGTAGCATCAAATAACATGACGAGCGGACCGTCCCCCACATTGCAGGTCATCGGATACGATTCATTCCCAGGAGTGTCATATGCGAGTCCAACATCAACAGCAAAAGCAATATCCGGTTCAACCAGCCTCGCTACTGTGCCAGCACCGCGAGTTCCGACTTCCTCCTGCACAGTTGCACCGGCGTATACCACATTCGGATGCTCTTCCTTCTGTAAACGTTTCAGTACTTCGATTGCCAGCGCACACCCCGCACGATTATCGAGTGCCTTTGCTACCCACAGCTCACCGTCGCGCATGGTCGTAAAATCACTGTCAGGAACAATCCAATCACCTGGGCGAACACCCATTTCCTTCGCATCTGCTTCATCTTTTGCCCCGATATCAATGTACAGCTCCTTGAGCTTCATGACCTTTTCCCGTTCTTCTTTTTCCAGCGCGTGTGGTGCCTTAGAACCAATGAGTCCCAGATACTCACCTTTGCGTGTCTTGACCTTCACACGATGTGAGAGCATATTGTGCGTCCACCATCCGCCAAGCTGGATGAAACGCAAGTACCCTTTTGGCGTGATATGCGTCACCATGAACCCTACTTCATCCAAATGTCCCGCGAGCAAAATTTTCGGGCCGTTTTCTGCACCCGTCTTCTTTCCGAGTACCCCACCCAGCCGATCCTTTACCAACTCGTCGCTGAGAGGCTGCAAGTACTCCTCCATCTTCACCCTGACTTCGCGCTCGTGCCCAGGTACTCCGTCCGTTTCCGTCAAATCCTTGATCAATTTCGTAAGATCGTCCATCATTTATCTCCTTTTCGATACTGACATATTCCCATATGAGTTCGAGAAACCGCCTACAGAATCCTTTCATTTCCAAATTGCCTACACCCTACTTATGATTGTTCCCCCAACCCCTGTCCCGAATGCGCCCGAGTACTTCTTATGCTGTCACATTTGAGTGGGTTGCCTTCGCAGCATTTCCCAAAGTCTTTTGTCTCGCCTGATTCAGCAAAAATAAAAAAACGGCTGGCGCTTTGTACCAGCCGTTTGCTATTTCTACTTCGCTAATTCATAGATCGCTTGCGCGTAAATCGCGGTCGCTTTGATCAGGTCATCCACGAAAATATATTCATCTCGCTGGTGTGCACTGTCAGGACGCCCTGGGAAAAGCGGTCCGAATGCTACCCCAACATCCAATGAACGGCCGTAGGTAGCGCCGCCAATGGCAATGATGCCAGCTTCCTCGCCTGTTTGTTCTGTATACACGCGTTGCAGTGTCGTCACCAAAGGGTGATTTGGATCGACGCGGTGCGGTGTCAGGTGCTCAGCCACTTCGAGCGAAAATGCCCCTTCGCTGAATCGTTCAGCCAGAACAGCCGACCATTTTTCGAAGGAAACAGAATGTGGGTAACGGATATTCAGACGGAAAAGCGCATCCTGCTTTTCATCATACTCGATCACACCTGTGTTCAGTGTGAGCGCACCCATTTCTTCATCATCATGCGCGATGCCAAGCTCTTCCCCGTAGTGTTGCTTGTGCAAATAACGATCAGCCAAACTTACAAATGCAGCTCCGCGTTCATCCAGGGACAAGGTGCACAAAAAGTGAATGAGCTCGGTACCCGCGTTGACGCCTTTGCTCGGATCCATTCCGTGAACCGAGACGCCCTCCATGTGCAGCACTACGAGACCGTCCTGCTCCTCCGCCTTGCCTTTCAAGCCAGTTGTATCCAAGTGCTGGCGATAACTTTGTGCAATCGCCTCACTATTCAAACCGATTGGCGCAAGTGTTGCTACAGCCTTGTCTGGAACCATGTTCATCCGCAAGCCAGCCTGTAAGGAAACGAGCTTTGCCTCCACGTTTTCCGCTACAGGCATTCCGAGGCTTTGGAAGGAGTCAAGCGTCTGACGCAACGACAGATCAGTCAAGCCTTTTTCCGCATAGATCAGCGGGAAGTCTGCATCCGGCGTAAAGCCCATCGTCGGCATTTCTTCCGTTTCAAAATACGTGTTCACACATTGCCAGCTCGATTCTTCATCCGTACCGAAAATAAAGCGCACGCGCTTCGAGAGCGGCAATCCCAGCTCCATCACGATCTTCGCGGCGAAAATGGCAGCCATCGTCGGGCCCTTGTCATCAATCGCTCCACGAGCCACGATGCGTCCATCCACGATCTCGGCTGCATACGGTGGCGTACTCCAGCCATCGCCTTCCGGTACGACATCGACATGGCTCAGAATGCCGATCAATTCCTCGCCTTGCCCGAATTCAGCATGCCCTGCATAGCCGCGGACGTCTTTGGTTGTCATGCCTGCCTTTTCACACACGTCTAGCGCAAAGTCAAGCGCTTGCCGAATCCCTTCTCCAAAAGGGGCCCCTTCCCGTGCGGACTCAGGGTCCAATACGCTCTTTATTTGCAAAAATTGTTGCGTTGTCGCAATCAGTTCTTCCTTGCGTTTATTTGTTTCTTCCAGCCAATTAACGCTTGTCATCCTCTTCTACAGTCCCCTCACTTATACTTCCTTCGTCCATTGCCGCATCGACGTCGAGATCCAGCTCCACCAGCGATAACAATGACTCCATCGGCACTTCTTTTTTCGTAAACTCTGCTTGGGCGTCTTTAATTTCGTCCCGGATATTGTTCATTTCGCTATCCAGCTTGTAGGACGCCTTGGCAGCCTCAAACAATCTTTGCCGTATATCAGATGGGATAATTCCCTCGTATTTATAATTCAGCGAGTGCTCAATCGTCGCCCAAAAATTCATTCCCAACGTGCGAATCTGAATTTCTACCGGAATGGTCACTTGTCCACCCGCCATCATGATCGGATACTCCACAGCAAGGTGATAGCCGCGGTAGCCGCTTTCTTTTGGGGTAGAAACATAATCCTTCTCCAAATAGACACGCATGTCTCCGCGATTGCGGATCATCTCTACGACTGCCGGTATATCATCAATAAACTGACAAATGACGCGGATGCCTGCGATATCGCGAATTTCCCAGCAGATATTCTCATCAATCGGAAACTGCAAGCGGTTTGCCTTGTTGTAAATACTCGGGATCGATTTGACCCTGCCTACCGCAAACTCAATCGGTGAATGCTCCTTGCGTTTGCGCAGCTCGTTACGGATATTTTTAATTTTGACTTTGATTTCTTCTACAGCTTGTTCGAACGGTAGCAGATATAGTTCCCAATCTAGTTTGTGCACGCTTACGTCCCTCCGGCTTGAAACTCTCCATCGTCCTTATCATTCAACATTTTGTGTGAGATATCCTTCCAAAATACAAAAAGAGACGGGAGAAAAGGCAGTTGTCACCGGCCTTTGCTCCGTCCCTCTTTTCTTAATTTTCGCGCGAAACAAAGGTTGCAAGGGAGCTTCTCAGCTCTTCTGCCAGAATAGCCAGCTGATTCGCAGCATCTGCGATGAGCTCCATCGCTGCACTCTGCTCCTCCACCGCAGCCGAGATGCTTTGGACACCTGCAGCCGCTTGCATCGAAGCAGACGATACTTCCCCAGCGACTACAGCTACCTGTTGGGTATCTGGCGCCATACGCTTGAAGGCTTCGCTGACGCTGTTAATTTCTTGCGACACCCCGTGGATGTTTTCCTCGATGTGCTGGAACATCTCTTGCGATTGGTGTGCTGTCTTCATGCCACGGGCGGTCGTTTGGGCACCCTCTACCATTCTGGATACTGCTTCTCTCGTATCCTTTTGTACGTCTCCAATCATGCCTACGATCTGCTGGGCAGCACTGTTGGTATCTTCCGCGAGCTTGCGCACTTCCCCTGCAACGACGGCAAATCCCTTGCCATGCTCTCCTGCTCTGGCCGCTTCGATTGCAGCATTCAAGGCTAGCAGATTGGTCTGGCGGGCAATTTCTGTAATGACAGAGATAATTCTCGAAATGTCCTTCGAGCGACCTTCCAATACATGAATGACATCCGTTGCAGCTTCTACCGAACGATTGATTTCGTCCATGCTTTCCATCACATCTGCGATCGCGCGTCTGCCTGCGTGTGCATGCTGCTTCATTTCTTCCGCAGATAAGGTCACTCGTTCTACATTTTCCGTTACCACCGCCACATCCTTCGTCAAATCCACAGCAAGATTCAAGGTTTGTCCCATTTTCTCTACCTGACTCTCAGCTGCTGCAGCCACTTGATCGACGACGAGGACAATTTGCTGGCTGGAAGCGGCAATCTCACTGGTGTTTCCCTGAATATTTCGCACGGCACCGGAAACGGAAGCAGCTGCCTGCTGAATTTGAAACAAGATTTTGCGCAGTTGCTTTTGCATCGTAACGAGAGACCCTGCCAGCTCCCCTAATTCATCTTTTCGTTTTAATAGCTTGTCAGGAATCTCACGCGAAAAATCACCATGCCCAATCCGCTCTGCGACAGCAAGCATGCCGCGAAACGAGCGGCGAAGCCAGTTTGCTGTAAGTAATGAGATGATGACAATGAGCACGAGTACGGCACCATTAAAGGCAATCATGGCATCCCGAATGCGGGTTGGGCCTTCCAGTATTTCGGTCATATTTCTCTCTGCCAAAATCGCCCACGTCTTCTTCCCCACTTTAACCTGATCGTAGGATACGAGCACTTGCTGCCCTAAGTAATCCACGCTTTCGGCCGTTCCTTCGGATTGTTGGGTGAGCAAGACTTGATCGACAATGGGCGTATCTACTTTTTGCTGTAACAACGTATTTGGTCCACTGCCCAGTTGCGAGCGCATGAGCTTGTCCGGGCCGCCAACCAAGTAAATCTTCCCGGTTTCCCCCAGACCTTCTCGTTGGTTGAATATTCTTGAAATATAATCCATGGAGACTTCGACTGCTATTTGCCCGATGATGTAGCCTCGTTCGTAGATCGGCGCTGCAATGTATACCCCTGGCGCCCCTCCAGATGGTTCGTAAATGCCTAGATCCGACATTTCTGCGCTTTGGGTTTTCTGGACTTGCTGCACAGTCTGGCCAAGTACAGAGTCAGCGTGTGGGCCCGTCAGGAGATTGGTACCAAAATCGGCCTGCGGCTTTGTCTCGTACACGATATCCCCTTGTGCATTCAACAGAAAAGCATTTACGAAGCCGTAGCGGGCAACCTCCATCTTCAATTCGTTCGTATATCGCGCTTGCACTTCTTCATAAGTAGGCGATTCCAGGCCTTGCCGCCACACGTCCTCAAACGAAGAAAGGGCGGACATTACTGTTCCCGATGCAGCCAACGTATCCACGTTCCTGGCTCGCTCGCGAAAGTAATTTTCCACCTGTTCCTTGTTGCTTTGACGTAGTGCTTCCAGTGTAGCGGCACTTCCATTCAACAATTCCTGCTTGGATTCCTGATAAGCAAACACTCCCGCTGCCGTCAGCGGTACACTTCCTGCCAATAGTAGTACGAGCAGTATACGAGCGCCCAACTTCATGGAAAAGCCCCCCATTTTTGCCAATCTATTTTTCTGGTATACTAATAGAATATTGTTTATATTTCTACTATTCATATGAATATAGTACCAGAAAAGGAAAAAGGAAGGCTAGACCAAATGTATCAGGACGTTTCGAAAATCATAGCAATTTCGTCGCACATCGGCAGCTTGGAGCAGTTAATACAATCCTTCCAGGCTTTTTGCGGCAGTGTTTCCTTGGCGACCACCCAAAATCCGCACTTTTCAAAAAACACTTGTTGATAGGTCAGCGCCAGTACACGCTTAATTCCCAAAAGGCGGCATTGCTCAACCAAATGAAGAACCAGATGCTTCCCAACGCCCATCCCCTTTGCTTTTTCCGAGATAGCCAAGGAGCGGATCTCCGCCAGGTCCTCCCACAAAATATGCAAGCCTGCGACACCTACGACCGAATCTCCATCATGAGCGACAATAAAGGATTGCAAGTTTTCCAAGAAAGACAGCTTCGTACGTGGCAGCATCAAGCCCTGCTGTGCATATTCATTAACAATCTCCAACATGGCATCCACGTCTTTCATCGTAGCCTGACGTACTGCCAGCGCCTTTGCAACACCCATTTTACTCTCCTCCACCCCATGCATAACGAGCCTGGTATGATTTAATATTTATTCATTATAGTATATAAATATACATTCGCACTGCGCAGAAGTCTATCCTTTTTTCACCTAAATTATGCTCAATTGCATGAACTATTCTTTTGTTAGGTAACGGTTGTGTTATAATCAAGCGTACGAGTTCTTAAGGAGGTGCTACATAACTTGACGACGAGACGGGAACGGAAAAAGCGCGAAACACGCGAAAAAATCTTCAATGCTGCCATCAAGCTTTTCAAAACGCACGGCTTTGAAGCAACCACCATCGACATGATTTCCGAAGAAGCCGATGTTGCTCGCGGTACGATCTTTTTGCATTTCACTTCAAAGGAAGCCATTCTCGCTAACTGGGGATATGAACGTCTGCATGAAATCGAGGAGCGTCGGGAAGAGTGGGACTATGGTAACGACTGCAAATCGAAGGTACTGCGGATCTACAAGATCATGAATGAAGTCACCATTACCAATTTCGATTTCATCAAAGTCGTCGTAGAATCCTCGATGAAACATCGAAAAGTGCTTGAGAATGAAAAGAACATGTACTTTGAATTGCGCCAACTATTCGCTGACCTGATTGAAGAAGCGCAAGAAAAGAATCAATTGAAAAGCAAATTCAACCCTCTTGTCGCTGCAAATATGTTGGAAAATATTTACTATAACGCTCTTTATGATTGGGTACGCAGCGAAGGCGCCTGGGCACTCGAAGAAATCATGGAAGAGAAGGTCTCTATCGTATTCGAAGGGCTGGTCGTGGAATAATCCGACTGACCAGCCCTTCGAATGTGACTACATATGATTTATTCGAAATAGGCCCATTTGTACTGCGCGTATCCCAGACCAGAAATGACTACGCCTTTCAACTTGGGGTTTTGCGCATACACCGTAGACTTAAAGTAAAACGGAATAACTGGCATTTCGTCTACCAAGATTTTCTCAGCCTCTTGCAAGATCGCTTTTCGTTTGGCAGCATCCTTCTCCTTGGCAGAAGCCGCCAATAGATCGGCAAATTGACGATTCTCCCAACGAGTATGGTTGTTGCCTTCCTTCGTCCGGAATATTTCCAGGAAGTTGATCGGATCGTTGAAATCCCCCGTCCACCCCATCCGCGCTACTTGATACTTCCCGTTTTTCACGTTTTCATAATAGACATTCCATTCCTGATTCTCCAGCTTGACGTGCACACCCAAGTTTTTTTGCCACATGTCCTGTACGGCTTGGGCGATTTTCGTCTGTGCTTCCTCCGTATTATAGGACAGTGTAATCGGCGGGAGCTGGTCGATGCTGGCATACCCTTCTTCCTTCATGCCTTCCGCCAACAGTTGCTTGGCTTTTTCCATGTCGTTGTCTATAAACAAGCCTTGCTCGTTCTCAGCAAACATCGTAGGCGGCACTACGGCTGTCGCAACCAATTCCCCTCCCTGGGTGATATTCTCCACAATGTCTTTCCGGCTGATCGCGTATGAAAAGGCTTGGCGAATTTTTTTGTTGTGGAAAGGCTTTTGCTCTGTGTTGAATTCATACCAATACGTCCCTGCTTTTGGCGTGATCACCAGCAAACCTTTTTCCTTCAAGGTCGGCATCGCGTCGAGCGGAAGATTGCCAGTCGGGGCGCCTGCCCAATCGAGATCGCCGCCCTCCAGCATGGACAGCTCTGTATTCGCGTCATTGATCATACTCATTTCGATTTTGGTCAGCTTGACAGCGTCTGCGTCCCAATAATGCTCATTTTTCGTAAGCGTCAGCTTGTTTTTATGCTCCCACGCAGTGAGTTTGAACGGTCCATTCGAGGTGTAGGTTGGTCCTGCTTCCTTCGCCCAGTCCGGATGTTCTTTCACCACTTTGGTATTTAGCGGAAAGTAGCTGTAAAAAGCCGTCAGCTCCAGGAAAAACGGCGTCGGGTTTTCCAGTTGAACAACCAGTGTCTTGTCGTCTGTTGCCTTGACCCCGATCTCTTCGGGCTTCGCTTTGCCAGCAAAGGCTGCCTCTGCATTTTTTACATAAAACAGCTGGTAGGCATACTGGGAACCGTTTTTGGAATCGAGTGCCCATTTCCAGGCATTTTCAAAATCGTGCGCGGTTACGGGATCGCCGTTCGACCACTTCGCATTGTCGCGAATCGTGAAGGTGTACGTCAACAAATCATCTGATGCCTTGATTTCCTGGGCCATCGCGGGCTGTGGAACGCCCTTGTCGTCAATTCGCGTCAGCCCTTCAAACGTCTGAAAAATAACATTGGATGACCAAACATCCGAAATGAGTCCGGGATGAAGAGAAAGCGGTTCTGTAAAGTTATTCAGCCTGAGTATCTGTTCAGGTTGCGCAGATGCACTAGCTGGTGTAGCTTCTGTCGTTGGTTGTGTGGCAGGCTTTGCTGCTTCCTGAGGTTGTCCGCATGCAGCAAGCGCGAAAGCCAAACCTGCTGCGAAAACAACTTTTCCTGTCTTTTGCCACCATCGTTTTGCGGAACTTCTCATGGTCTATTCTCCTTCGTTTGAGAGCCTTCGCTGTTCTTCACGCTGCTGCCATTCTTTCAGCTCGTTTTTGATTTGATAGAGTTCTGCACGTGTTTCGAGCTTGAACGCTTTTAATTCACTTCTGATGACAGCCAACTCATGAAAGAGTCGCTCCCACACCTCTTGATCTTTGTCCATGTTCGCCTCCTTTTTCGGTCGTATACACTGCAGGCAGTTGAATCGTCACCTGCGTTCCGTGCCCGCGTTCACTCTGAAAGTGGATCGTCCCCCGCATCGCCTCGATAATCCGGCAGGTTACCATCAAACCGAGACCTGTCCCTTTTTCCTTCGTAGAATAAAAAGGTAGCCCAATCTGTTCAATCTGCTCCGGCGTCATCCCCTCTCCCTCATCCTTGATGGAAATCACATGATAGTTCCCGGCTGCTCGTACGGTGACATGGAGTATGCCACCTTGTCCCATCGATTCGATACCGTTTTTCATTAGATTCATCAATGCTTGCTTGAGCTTAACGGCGTTGCTCTCAACGAATAGGCCCGGCTCGGTCTCACAGGCGATTTCCACTCGATTCATGACGCTGTACGAGGACATAATGGCGCTCACTTCTTTTACGGTATGCGCAATCTCCAGTCGCTCCAGCGTCTCAGAATGAGGCTTGGCCAGATTTAAATAGTCGGAAATGATAAATTCAGCCCGGTCGAGTTCATTTAAGACCAATCGGATGTATTCAACGTTTTTCGGATTCGTCTCCTCACGCAACAATTGGACAAAACCTCGTACCACCGTGAGTGGATTGCGCACTTCGTGGGCGACACTGGCTGCCAGCTCGCTGATCAGATTCAGCTTTTCCGAGCGTTCGACCTGCTTGCGGATAATATGAGATTCTCGAATAAACTCGATGAAATAAACAGCTCCACCTTGAACGATCAAAGCGAGGTAGCCAATCTCCACTAACGGCTCCAGATGATCGCTAATGATGGACAACGGGAACCCTCTCCAGATCAAAACAACCATCCCTCCACCGATGATGGATAGCTGCTTTAAGCATCCGATCAAGAGAACGGTCGCTAGTTTTTTTCGTAAAGAGTAGCCATACCAACGATTGACCAACAAAAACGGGATGATCGCGTAGACCATCGTTCCAAGAATCGTTATAAGAACGCCATCGCCTCCCAGAACAATCTTTACAACAAACATCATCAAAATCGTTAAAATGCCCGGGATATACCCGGCGTATAAAATGGTAATAATGATCGGTATCGAGCGTAAATCGTACTCCATACCATTACTGAGTTGTACTGGAAAGCTCATGGCAAAAATGACACTGATCGAGCTACAAACGATAACCATGGATGATTTGACGCTCATCTTGTTCGAGGTTGATCGCCCCAGCCAAACGTTTCTATACAGCAAAACAGGGACGATAACGAACAGCAACTGCAGCAAAATGTCTTTGATGATTAACATATATCGGTTCCCCTGGTTCGTAGAATATTTCGATTTTTCTTACAGAATACCATTACTAGGTATCTTTCTGGAAGGCACATTTTCAACATCTGGCAGAAAGGATGTTTTTGTTGCGGTGACCAGCACATTTCCCTATGATGAAGAAGAGCTTGTTTGAAGACCTTGGAGGTAAGACATACACATGCGAAATGGTATAAAGCGTGAAGATATTGAGCTGTTGGCACCTGCTGGTAACTGGGACTGTTTGAAGGCAGCCGTGGCGAACGGTGCCAATGCCATCTTTTTTGGGGTAGAAAAGTTCAACGCGCGTGCTCGTGCTGAGAACTTTCAAATGGCGGAACTGCCTGAGATTATGGCTTATTTGCACATGTACGGGGTAAAGGGCTTCCTTACTTTTAATATTCTCGTATTTGAAAATGAACTGGAGGATGCACGCGAGCTGATTGACGCCTGTATTCACGCTGGAGTAGACGCGGTGATCGTACAAGACCTCGGTCTTGTAAAGATGATTCGCGAGATTTCTCCAGACTTCCCGATTCATGGCTCTACACAAATGACGATTACTTCGCCGGAAGCGGTGGAGTTCACGAAGCCGTTTGATATGGAACGCGTCGTGCTCGGTCGTGAAAATTCATTAAAAGAGATCAAAAAAATCGGAGAAAAAGCGAAGCTGCCGATGGAAGTATTCGTCCACGGTGCCTTGTGTGTTTCTTATTCCGGTCAATGTCTGACCTCGGAAATGTGGGGGGGACGCTCGGCAAACCGCGGGGAGTGTGCCCAGGCCTGTCGCTTGCCGTATGACCTGATGGTAGACGGTGTGCAAAAGGACATGGGAAACATCGCTTACGTGCTGTCCCCGAAGGACTTGGCTGCTATCGATTTGGTTCCTGAGTTGATCGAGGCTGGCGTGACTTCCTTTAAAATTGAAGGCCGCCTGAAAACACCTGAATACGTGGCAAACGTCGTGAGCAAGTACAATGCCGCCATCGAGCGTTATTTTGCCGGACAAGATACGGGACCAACCGAGGTAGAAGTACGTGAGCTGCAACAAAGCTTCTCTCGCGGGTTTACGCACGGATTTTTGACCGGGACAAACAACAAGCAGCTCGTAGATGGTTCGTTCCCGAAAAGCCGCGGTGTGTTTTTGGGAACCGTGAAAAAACTGCTGCCTACAGGCGTTTTGGTGGACATCACTGCTCCTGTCAAACGCGGAGACGGTATCGTGTTCGACGCGGGTGACCCTACGCAAAAAGAAGAAGGCGGTCGCATCTACGATATTTTGAGCCGCAGTAAAAAGGTAGAAGGTGAAGTTTCCAAAGGCTTGTACGAAATCGTCATGGGACGCAATGACGTGAATCTGAAGCGTCTTCACGTCGGTGACCGCGTATGGAAGACGAGCGACCCTGAGCTGGATCGTCGCCTGCGCAAAACGTTCGAGACCGAAAAGCCTTATCGCACCTTCCCGCTGTCCGTTCACGTGAGCGGAAAGCTGGGTGAAAAACTCAGTGTCACTTGGGTGGATAAACAAGCGAATCACGCTGTCAGTGTTCCTTCCGAGGTACTGCTGGAGACTGCTTTGAAGCGCCCTCTGTCGAAAGAGTTACTGCACGATCAATTAAGCCGTCTGGGCGGAACCATTTTCCACCTGGAAGCTCACGATCTGACTGTCGATCTCGAAGGGGATCTCATCGTACCTGTCAGTGAGTTGAACCGGATGCGCCGTGACGCAGTCGAACAGCTCGTGTTCCTGCGCTCCAAGCCGCCGATTTACCACCATCACGATATCAACGTATACGCGGATGTTCCGAAGAGCCAGCCAGTGGAAAAGCCGCTCCTGACAGCGCTGTGCCGTTCCCTTGAGCAATTGGAAGCAGCTGCGCAAACCGACGTGGACTTCCTCTACGCTGACTTTGAATTCGTCAAGCAGTATCCAGAGGGTGTCAAGCTGGCCCATAAGTACGGCAAAAAGATCGGGATTGCTACGATGCGCATTCATATGCCGGATGAAAACGGGGTCCTTGCCCTGATCGCGAAAAGCAAACCAGATGCTATTCTGGTCCGCAATACGGGAGCACTCTATTACTACTTGTCCCGTCGTGATGAAATCGACATTCCGCTGATTGGCGATTTCTCCCTGAATGTCGCGAACCACAAGGCAGTTGAGCTGTTCCTTGCAACAGGTCTTGAGCGCGTAACGCCATCGTACGATCTGAACATCCAACAAATGGTCGATCTGCTCAGCCGCTCAAACGCTGCGAACATGGAACTGGTTATCCACCAGCACATGCCGATGTTCCACACGGAGCACTGCGTATACTGCACATTCATGAGTGAAGGTACTGACCATACGAACTGCGGAACTCCATGTGAGACCTCCCGCATTTCTTTGAAAGACCGCGTCGGCTTCTCACACCCTATACGTGTGGATACCGGTTGCCGCAATACCGTTTATAACGCGATTGACCAGTCTGGTGCTGAGTATTTGAGTGAGTTCCGCTCCCTGAATGTCGGTAGCTATCGCATCGAGTTTTTGGAAGAAGAGCCAGAGCGCGTGAAAGAGGTAATCAGTCTGTATCGCAAAGCATTGCGCGGAGAAGTTAGCGGTACACATGTATGGCGTACCCTGAAGGCAACCAACCAGTTGGGTGTCACACGTGGGCAACTGACGAAATAAAAACCAGCTTTGTAGAGAGGAGCGAGAAAGCATGGCTGACCTGAATCAACCGACTGTAGAAAACTTGGCCATTATCATTGAGGGCATCAAAGCAAAGCTGAACATGGCGAATACGGCGGTGATGCGCCCGGAGGATTTCGATCTCGTTCATTACGAGGATTTGCTGTACCTGTACAACATGGTGCAGAAAAAAGCAGCGTTTGGCATCAATGAAATGACTGCCATCGTTGAAGAGCTGGGTGCGATGAGAAAACAATCCTAGTTTTTGCCCTAACAAGAGAAAAAAGCGTCGCTCCTGTACATGGAGTGACGCTTTTTTGCGTGGACTTTATTTTTTCAACGTAACGGTAAACGTTTTGAACTCAATGTCTTTCCCTTGTTTCTTTATCATGTCGATGGTTGTTTGGATTATCGTTTCTTTTCCATTTCCATCTATCCCAACACCACCACCTTGAGATGGCAATGACAGATATGGAGTGATCCTTAATTCTTTTACATCTGCTGTCACCGGATCGAAACGACGGGTTCCTGCAAGGTATTCTTTACCATCAGATTTTTTGCCTTGGCTACCGCCTGAGTAGGCTCCTAGCTCATTTCCTTTATCATCAACGACCTTGAATTCCAAATAGCTCGATAAATAGCCGATTTCCTCCGTTACCGCCTGGAAGCTGACCACCAGTCCTGCTGGACCCATTGTTGTATCCGGAACAGTGAGGTCAATGCCTCCAGCTTTTTGCTGGTGATTGATCGCAATGCGCTTGGTTTCTGTACGGGAACTGATTGGCAAGGAGAAGTTCCACTGCTTGCCGTCCTCCCCATGAAAGCTCAATCCCAGCTTGAACTCCTCTGGCAAGCCATTGATCGCATCGATATCGACAATCCCGGTCGCTAGCGTCGGCGTGATCTGTGTATGTTTGCTGCTTCCTGCGTATCCAAATGCTTTCCCATTTACCGTCAGATCTGGGGAGGAGCCTAAATAATGCTCTCCGACTGCCTGCTTCGTTTCCAATGTATAACCAATCGTAAAACGCGTGCCGTCATAGTACACTTCATTGACAGTAATTGCATGACCATCCACGTCCTGCGACTCGCCAATGACAGTTGTTAAGCCTTTTTCACTCGCTAGCTTCAATCCGTTGTCTCCATATGCCGAGAAAATCGATCCAATCAAAGGCACCTTGGACACCAGATTGGCCATCGCCGGGGAAACTGCTGCTGAGCTAAACAAGACCCCTAAAGCTACGACCGCTGCCCCTGTACTGTACACCAGCTTTCGTTTGTTCAGGCGTTTTCTCTTCGGTACAGCCTGAACCGTTTGGGCGATAATAGCGTCCAGCTTCTCTGTCGGGACTGGAATGCGATCTACTTGCTCTTTATAGGCATGAATTTTTTCTCTCATCGAAATACTCCCCTTTTAGTTTCTTTTTTAATAGCGTCAATCCTCTGTGAATATTCGTTTTTACAGTGCCTTCCGGACAATCCAGCGTTTCGGCGATTTGTTTTACGGAGTAGTCCTTGTAAAACCTTAGCAGCAGTACCGTTACATACTTTTCTTCCATCTCTTCCATTGCTTCCAGCAGATCGATCCGTTCCTCGAGCCTTACGCTTCCTGTATCCCGCACATTTTCAATCATGTCTTTGCTAAGTGAAATTACCTTGCGTTTCCTAGCCAAATAGGCAAGCGCCGAGTTGATCAAAATGCGTGTCAACCATGTGGTAAAATACTGCTCTTCCTTTAAGGTTGAAATGGAGAGCAACGCCTTATAGACCGTTTCCTGAAAAATCTCAAGTGCATCCTCTTCGTTGCGCGTATACACGAAAGCCATCTTGTACAAATTGGTTTTTTCCTGATGAATCAGCATTTGGAACGCGTCAGCATCACCAGCCTTGGCACGAGCAACGAGACCAAGTTGTCTATTCAAACAGCTCCCCCCTCCTTTTCTCCCCTGTTAGAGAAATCAGGGCGACAAAACGTTTCATTTTTTCTATCGAAATAAAAAAAGCCTGCTCTCACAGTCTACCTGAGACTACGAGAACAGGCTCTATCCATTACATTTTTTTCAGCACAATGACTGCGTTGTGACCGCCAAAGCCAAAGGAATTGGACATGCCGATGTCAAGCGTGGCTTTGCGCGCTGTATTTGGCACATAGTCCAGATCGCATTCAGGGTCACGCTCCACCTGATTGATCGTAGGGGGAATGATTCCTTCCTGCAAGCTCTTGATCAGAGCGACCGCCTCCGCCCCTCCTGCTGCACCAAACATATGACCCGTCATCGATTTGTTGGCGGTGATCGGTACACGGTACGCATGGTCGCCAAACAGCTTTTTGATAGCCAATGTCTCGGAACGGTCCCCGATTTCTGTGCTGGTTGCGTGCGCGCTGATGACATCGACGTCTGTCGGTTGCACCCCTGCTTCCTGGAGGGCCCATTTCATCGCACGGTAGGGACCGATTCCTTCCGGATGTGTCGCCACCATGTGGTAGGCATCAGAGCTTGCCCCATAGCCAATCACTTCGGCATACATGCGTGCGTTTCTTTTCTTGGCGTGTGATTCCGATTCCAAAATCACAATTCCGGCACCTTCTGCCATGACAAACCCATCCCGCTTGGCATCAAATGGCCGACTCGCTGCTGGTGGATCATCATTTCTTGTGGACAATGCCGTCGCATTGCTAAAGCTGGCGAGAGATATATCCGTCACTGCGGCCTCAGACCCTCCTGCGATGACGACATCCGCTCCGCCCGCCCGAATGAGCCGGAAAGCCTCACCGATGGACGTATTCCCAATCGAGCACGCCGTAACAGGTGACATCGTCGGCCCGTAAAGACCGTACTTGATGCTGATCATCGCTGCGGCCATGTTGGAGATGAGCATGGGAACCAGCGTCGGACTGACCCGCTCAGGACCTCGTTCACGAAGAACGTCATGCTGCTCGAGGAGCGTCCCTACCCCACCGATGCCAGAGCCTACATATACCCCGATGCGCTCGCGGTCCAACTCGTCCAGCCGAAGCTCAGCATCCTCTAGCGCTTCTTCTGCAGCAGCAAGGGCAAACTGGCAAAAGCGGTCCATTCGCCGCGATTCTTTGCGCCCAAACCGCTCTACCGGATCAAAATCTCGCACCAAACCTGCGATTTTCGTTTTATTGCGTGCTGTATCAAAAGTATCAATAGGCGAGATACCAGACTTCCCTTGCACGAGACTGTTCCAAAACTGATTCACTGTATTCCCTATCGGGGAGATTACCCCCATGCCTGTGACAACGACTTTTTCCATGATTAGCCTCCTATTGAGTGCCTTATGAAAACCATCTTGTCACATGGGTTATCCTATTACAAGTTGTTGTTTATCCTAGTATAATGAGTACTAGTCTAACAAACTTAACCAGTTGAGGAAACGGAGAGTGTACCATGAATCAGCAAACACGTTTGCAGGCACTGTCTACTTTTTTGAAAGCGCAGCGCGCCAAAATCCTGCCACAATCGGTCGGGCTGGCTCCTGGGACACGCAGAAGAACACCTGGGCTACGAAGAGAAGAAGTTGCTCAACTCGCGGGGGTTAGCTCCACCTGGTATACATGGCTGGAACAAGGCCGCGATATCAAGGTCTCGCCATCCGTTCTGGATGCGGTAGCGAGAGCCCTGCAGCTTACCGTCGATGAGCGAAAATATTTGTATGCGCTGGCACTGGAGACAGGCACTGGAGTAGGGCAAGACGTGCAAAAAGAAGATGAACCGCCGAAGATCAATCCTGCCCTCAAACGAATCTTAAAAGAGTTGCGCTCATGTCCAACCATCATTTCAGATCGGCGCAGTCATATAGTCGGCTGGAACGAGGCAGCGGCGCATGTCTTTCTCGATTTTGAACAAATCCCTTATGAAGAGCGCAATTTGATCCGCCTGGTGTTTACGCGAAAGGAATTACGGCGGCTGGCCGTGAACTGGGAGCATTTCGTCAGCGGCTTTCTCGCGATTTTTCGCGCCAATTACGGTCAGTATGTAGAGGACGAGTGGTACGAGCAGTTTTTAAGCGAAATGCGACAGGTTCATCCCGACTTTCACGAGCTTTGGGAGCAAAGCCGCGTCAGCTCAGCACCGGAGGTTTTACTGGAATTCCGTCATGCGAAGGCAGGGAAAATGCTCTTTCATCTGACTTCGCTGCAAGTTTCCGGGAGCGCGGATTTGCGGTGCAGCATTTACACGCCTGACCCGAATTCTGCCACGGAGACAAAGTTGCGGCAGTTGATTGATCGGCCTGTTACTTCTGGCAAACCTTGACCGAAGGTCTTTGGGGTTTGAGTCAACATGGTGGAGGAGAAGAAAAAGCACAGTTCTCTTCGACTCTGACACGCCAGCATGGGGGATTCACTGTCCGTCTCCACTTCCAAAAGGGGACCGTCGAGCCAAAGCCACCCTACGGGCGGAGGCTTCTCAGGGAAGAAGTGTTCGACAAGCGTGATCCCCTTTTGGAAGTTCCGACTGGGTAGGCGTTGTCAAGGTCTACGAGCTCTGTGCTTTTTCTTCTCGCCAGCTTTGTTGGTTGATCGGTACCTTTTAAAACTTGCATACCAAAGGAAAACCAGCCCGACGACATCTGTCTGGGCTGGTTCACTTTGTTAATGATTCACAATTCCTACGCGCGTCCCGGAGGAAGCAAGGCTTCCGACTTCCTCGCAGCCTTCTTTCCACAGCAAGTAACGGATACTGTCTGCCAGCGCTTCCCAGCTCGCTTCAATGACGTTGGTAGAGACGCCGACTGTGCTCCACTTTTCCCCGTTGCTCGAGGATTCGATCAGGACACGTACTTTTGCGGCAGTCGCGCCATTTTCGTCCAGGACACGCACTTTGTAATCTTCCAGCTGCATTTTTGCAATGCATGGATAGTAGCCTTCCAATGCTTTTCGCATTGCATTGTCCAGTGCATTCACCGGACCATTGCCATCAGCAGCCGTATGGACAGACTCCCCGTTCACCCGCAACTTCACGGTCGCCTCCGACGTGATCGATTGGACGGCTGCCTTTTCCAGCATGATTTTGAAGGAGTCTAGTTTGAACAGGTTCTTCAGCTTGCCGGAGGCTTCCAGCAGCATCAGCGTCAGTGAAGCCTCTGCTCCCTCGTATTGATAGCCTTGGAATTCGCGCTCTTTGATGTGTGTGATGATTTCTCTCGCCTTTTGGCGATCCAGCGAGAGGTCGATCTCGAGCTCTTCCATTTTGGCGAGCAAATTGCTTTGTCCTGCGAGTTCTGAGACGAGTACGCGGCGTTTGTTGCCGATGTTTTCTGGCTCGATGTGCTCGTACGTTTTCGGGTCGCGCATAACGGCGCTTACGTGAATACCACCCTTGTGAGCAAAAGCACTGTACCCGACAAACGGCTGATTGTTCGGCATGGTCATGTTGGCAATTTCCGCTACATAGCGAGACAGCTGTGTCAGCTCCTGCAATTGATCAGTGCTCACACAATGATAGCCCAGCTTGAGCTGCAAATTCGGAACCACAGAGATCAAATTGACATTCCCGCAGCGCTCACCGATGCCGTTAATCGTTCCTTGCACTTGCTGTGCGCCAGCCTGAATCGCAGCTAGTGCATTGGCAACTGCCACTCCACTGTCATTATGCGGATGAATGCCTACAGGCGTCCGCAGATGGCCCACAGTCGTTTTGACAATATCATAGACTTCATGCGGCAGTGTCCCGCCATTTGTATCACAGAGAACAATCCAGTCAGCCCCAGCCTCTTCTGCTGCTTCCAGCACCCGCAATGCGTAGCGCGGATTCGCCTTGTACCCATCGAAGAAATGCTCAGCCAAAAAGAGAGTCGTCAGTCCGTTTTCTTTTAAAAATGCGACCGAATCAGCGACCATGCGCACGTTTTCTTCCAATGTCGTCTTCAGAGCATCTGTCACGTGCAAATCCCATGATTTCCCGAAGATCGCGGCTGCCGAGGCTCCGCTTAAGATCAACGCTTGCAGATTGTCATCATCCGGCGCTGCTACATTCGGTCTACAGGTACTGCCAAAAGCCGTTACCTTCGCGTGCTGCAGCGAAATCTCCCGGATACGCTCAAAAAAAGCCATGTCCTTTGGATTGCTGCCCGGCCAACCGCCTTCAATAAAATCGATACCAAACTGGTCCAGCCGCAGTGCGATCTTTATCTTGTCTTCTACTGACAGGCTGATCCCCTCTCCCTGCGTACCATCTCGCAGGGTCGTATCATACAGATACACCTTGCTATTCATGTTTCTTCTCCACCTGTTCTTTTATTTTTCTGAATAATCACATCATTCCAACCGTTAGAACGATTCCCAGTATACCACAGCCCAAATGGAAAGAAAACGCGGGAAAATAGAGGTTTTTTCTATGTCCGTGGGGTGCGGACAAATGCGACGGTTTGCTTGATTGCAGCTTCCAACGGAGTCGATGTTCCCGCAAACGGATGACGCGTGTTAAATGTATGATCTCCGCCTTCTATCCAGTGCAGCTCGCTGTTTTTGGCAGCCTGATGAATTCTTTTTGCACCCTCTACCAGACGGACATAATCTTTTTCTCCTGTGATGATGCACAGTGGTTGCTCCATCGTAGAGACAAGTTTCAAAATATCGTATTGCTCTCGATTGTTATCCACGTCCTCGATCACGACTCTCGTGATTGGCATATCTTGACCAGTCCGCGCATTCGCTATGTATCCGACACCAGTCTCTTCTATTTGTCTGCGCAGCTTCTCGTCGAACAAATCGACATGAGCGATTCCGTTCCAGGTCACAATCCCTGCCACATGCGGGTTGTTTGCTCCGAATAAAATCGCGTCACCGCCGCCCTTGCTGTGTCCCAATACATACAGCTTCGTTTTGTCCACGTAATCGGGTAACGGTAGCTCGCCTGACAAAATCCGTTCCGTCAACGCTTGCAAATCAGCCAGTTCGCGGGCATATGTATTGCGTCCGAATTTCTCCAGCTCGTCGAACTCCGTCAAGCTCTCCCCTACGCCATTGCAGCTAAAATTAAAGCGAATCGTGGTAATGCCTTGCTTGGCCAGCTCATCGGCTACGTAGGGAAAGCTTCCCCAATCCTTGAAGCCTTTAAAGCCATGGCAAAACAGCAGTAGTGGCTGTTCTGAGCCTGCCGCTTCCTCCGTATGAATATCTCCGCGAAGCGTCAACTGCTCATCGAGTGCGATGGAAAAGGATTGCTTTTGCATGTGTGCTTCACCTCTTGTGCATTTTTTTATTATTATGCCGTGTCCCCCTCCTAAAAGAAACGAAAATACCAAAAAAAAGAGATCTTCCTCTTTGGAAGATCCCCTTTAGTTCACTGCATTGTTTTTATTAACAAGGTACAACGCATACTCCAACGGCCGCCGAACCGCCGTCGCATATCGCTTGTGCTGACGCATCTGCTTGAAAATTTCTCTCCCTGGCTTCGGATTGATTTCGATAATCCAAACCCTGCCATGAACATCAATCCCCAGATCAAAGCCAAACTCCATCATCAGGCCGAAATGCTCTTCAATGCGTTTGACAGTCTTGATCGCGAGCTCCCTGCATTCCAGCACAATCCGCTCTGCCTTTTCCCGACCAAATCGTTTGACCAAAAAGGAAACAGCAGGCAAAGCGGTTCCCCCTCCATGCAAATTGGAGGTGGACGATTGTATCGGCCCAACGCGAATGCCCATCCCGGTCAAACACCACTGACCTTTCCCGTCCTTTTGCACAAGCATGCGAGCATCTACTGTTCGCTTGGGAACCAGTGACAACCGTAGCCCCTGTTGAAGAAAAAACTGCTCGTTTCCGCTCTTCTCCTTGTTCATCCAATGCTCCAGCCGCTCGCACACCTCTGTGAGCGTCGCCAGTTTTTCGCAGCTTTTGGCTTGCTGCTTGGTCCTGCCATGCAAAAGGTAGCGACCTGCTTGTTTCTCCACACGCAGTATACTTCTGCCACCAGTGCCGTTTGTCGGCTTGAGATAAACCAGACGATGATCGGCAAGCATCGTAGCAAGCGTTTTTCTGTCGTAGGGGAGTGTTTCGGGAAGCCAGCGCTGCAGATCAGGATCTTGTATCAAAATCTGATGTACGACATATT